>LUTY01000282.1 GCA_001640045.1 Candidatus Thiomargarita nelsonii
CTCATCAACTGCGAATGGCGTGTTCTGTGTATCTATCGCCTGTTTAAGACGGAATTTCCATTGACTATGCGCCAGAATCATTTTATCTATTTTGTTCACTTTGGGCTCCTTTATCTAAAAACTTTTACTGCTAGGTAGGGTGGATACGCTACCGTTTAATCCACCCTATTTATATGGTTTTATGCGACACATTTTTATCAAAAATTTGTTATACTGTTAATAATTGAAGCTTAATAATAACACAAACTTGGAAGGTTTTTTTAGATGAATAATCCATTTAAACTGTCTTGTCTCACACTACTTGCTTGCTTGAGTCTGTCCCTTTTTGCAGATGACGCTAAAAACACATCGAATGGTATTGAAATTAAACAAGGAGCAGCAAAACTCCAAATAGGTGGTCAAATCCAGTTGGATTATGATCACTTTGAGGAAGTTCATAACAATGGAGAAACGGGTAACAACAGTGAACAGCGCCGTGGGCGTTTATACTTCAAAGGCTTGTTAAACAACTGGGAAGCCAAACTCCAGATTAATGTGAATAGTAAAAAGAAAGAGATAGAACTGAAAGATGTTTATGTCAGACACAAAGATTTGTATGGTATTCAAGTCACCATTGGTAATGCCAAAGAACCTTTTGGTTTGGAGATGTTAAATAGCTCAAAATACATTCTTGCTATAGAACGCGCTATGGCTTCGGCTGTTTTTGCGCCATCACGTAGTTATGGTTTTACACTTTCTACTAAAGGCAAGAAAGGCACCTTTGCCACGGGTATTTACAATGAAGCTCATGACGAATTCAGTCAAGACATTTTTTTTGCATGGACAAGCCGTATGACTTACACACCTATTATGACAAAGGATTCTATCCTACATGTCGGTTTGGCAGGCTCTCTCCGTGATATGGCTGGCAAGGAGTATCAAATTAAAAATAATGCCGAAGTTCACCTCGCTAACAAAATTGTTAAAAGTGGTGCTACTGTGGCTAACAAGGTGAGCCTTTTGGGACTTGAAATGGCAGCCATTTTCGGCTCTCTATCACTTCAAAGTGAATATATGACGGCTTTCGTTGATGCGGATTCCGAATCGGGTGATCATAATGCACAATATGATGGTTACTATGTTCAAATTGGCTATTTTTTAACCGGTGAAATTCCTTATTACAAAAAAGGTTTATTCAAAGGCAAGGTCAAGCCTTATTCGGATCATGGTGCTTGGCAATTACTTGTCCGTGGAAGTTACCTAGATGCCTCTGATAATAATGCGGGTGTTGAAGCAGAAAATCTCACTTTGGGCATCAACTATTATGCGACTCCAAATTTGCGTCTCTCAGCTAATTATATTATGACGGGACTCAAAGGCGACTCTGATGCAAAAGCAAACGAAGATAACGGTGAAGCATTATCTCTTCGGTTTCAATATCTGTTTTAGATATCGACGCA
>LUTY01000283.1 GCA_001640045.1 Candidatus Thiomargarita nelsonii
CTCAGCGGCTTGCAAAGTATTACATGCCTTAACTCGCCTATTAGCACAAACAGTCGGCCACAATGCCGTACCAAAGGTACCCGCTAAAGTTGTCCCCGGCGTACTCCCCTGGCGTGGTGGCAAAAAAAGTGGCTGCTCCGTTACACAAGACGCGAACATTTTTTGGACGGGTAACTCAAAAGGATGATTTAATGGATCATAATTCAACATATTAATTATCTTCTTATTGGATTGTCCGAAAATAGCGACGCAGAGCGTCGCAGCATGTATTCCCACGCAGAGCGTGGGAACGAGAAACTCACCAGGGTTCTCGTTCCCACGCTCCGCGTGGGAATGCATGCCTCGACGCTCCGCGTCGAGTGGCCTGAAAGCTTAAATATGCTGTAACTCAATCTTCAGTCTCTGAATTCTATAAGCAATTTGGCGTGGAGTCATATTCAATAAGCGAGCCGCTTTCGCTTGCACCCACCCAGCCTGTTCTAGGGCAGCGATGACGCGCTCCCGTTCATCCAAGTTAGGATCATTGAGATCAATTTTTTGAGCAGATTTGTCAGCCTGGCTCTGGGGAATTTTTTCTTCAAGTCCTGTCAGACTGATAATGCTACGATCTATCACTTCTCCTTCGCATAAAATGGCGGCCCGCTCTAAACAATTTTCTAGTTCACGTACATTGCCTGGCCAATTGTAGCGCATGAGGAATCGAATAGCACTGTCCTTTATTTGGAGTTTGCGGTTCTGTTTTTTTGCAAGTTTATGGACTAAAAATTGTGCCAGTTCTGGAATATCTTCAGTGCGTTCTCGTAGCGGTGGCAATGTGATCGGCATGACATTGAGGCGGTAATAGAGATCTTCACGAAATTTATTCCTCTCAACTTGAGTTTCAAGATCAACATTTGTTGCTGTGATGATGCGGACATCGACTTTGAGGGTGCGCCTGCCGCCCACTCGTTCAAATTCTCCCTCTTGCAAAACACGCAGTAATTTGGCCTGAAATGCTGGGGGAATGTCACCAATTTCGTCTAAAAATAGGGTACCTTCATGCGCCCGTTCAAAACGCCCTTTGTGTTGGCTAATTGCGCCACTAAAGGCGCCTTTTTCATGCCCAAAAAGTTCTGACTCTAGTAAATTTTCTGGTAGGGCAGCGCAGTTGAGTTTGATAAATTCATTGTTATTACGCGGAGAATTGTAATGAATGGCGTTGGCAATCAGTTCTTTACCAGTGCCAGATTCGCCGCGAATCAGTACGGTGGTATTCCATTTTGCGACTTGCCGTACTAATTCAAATACCCGTATCATGGGAGGAGCGTGTCCGATAATGTTGTTAAATCCATAGTTACCACGCACGGCTCGACGCAAACGGTCACGTTCATCAGTTAAATCGCGCTGTTGTTCTTCAATTTCATTGGCTAAACGCACGGTTTGTGCGACTAATTGCGCG
>LUTY01000293.1 GCA_001640045.1 Candidatus Thiomargarita nelsonii
GGATTGCCCCTACAATACATACAATATTGCTATGTAGGGGCAATCCCTTGTGGTTGCCCTGGTGTGAAATTATTTATCTGAAAAACTATAGGACAATACATTCAACATCCGTTTTGAATGGCCCATGGATTTCTCCAGGTGGCCGACTTGCATAATCACCGGTTTCCAACCAACGATTGAATGCTGCATCAAATAACCTCCCTTTAAGGATCAATATTTCTTCGGGATATTCATGGCTTTTGGCACCAAATGCAGAAGTATCGGCACCCGGTTTAAAGCGAGTTAAACGAGTATAGTCGCCTGACTCTTCATCTATTGCCAGTGTTAGCTGTTCCAACAAGCCATTATCAATGCTCTCCCATCTATCATCATTTTCTGGAATCAGTGGATTCCAATAGGTTGTTGTACTTTTAGCCATTTAAAAATCATCAGTACAGGCGTGCAAGGTACGCCTTGCACTCCTGAAATTTAGTCACAAATTCTTAGGGTATGAAAGGAGTCCAAGATTTATCTTGGACGAGCCGAACTACTCACACATTAGGCTCAATGCCCAGTGCCCTTAATTGTGCGGCTAATTGCTCAGATCGCCGTTCACCTCGCTCAGCCCGCTGTCTTTCTTGATCAATCTGTTCAGAATAGGTAGGTATCCACTCCCCCTTGCCATCATACCAACGCAGCTATTGTCGCTCAAATCCCTCATAAACGCCATCCCATACCCCTAAACCCAAATTAATTTCTAAAAACCTGTTCGGACGAATAATAGGGGGGACGAAAAGTTTCGCCCAACAAGCGTGGTTGGTGAGAATGAAATAAGTCTGGCACACCAGGGTCCTCCGGATCTTCGCTAGGTAAATCATACATGGTTGGTAAGTTTTTTTGGCGCGAACGTGGCGGTGCCATTTCAGGTACATAGGCTAGATTCGTGTACATTTTTAGTCCTTTCGTTCATTAAGTTGCTATGGAGTGCAAAGCAGCGCTTTGCACGTTTTTCCATTACGAAAAATGTTATTTAACTACTGTAAACCAAGCCAGTTTCTCATGCAAGCTAACAACATCACCAATAATAATAATACTAGACAACTTAATATCCGCCGCCTCAACGATACCGGGCAAGGTTTCCAAAGTCCCAACTAATACCCGCTGATCAGAAGTCGTCGCCTTTTGTACCAATGCTGCCGGCTTATCAGGCGGCATCCCATGTTGTATCAACTCACGAGAAATCACCGGTAGCCCTCGCAAACCCATATAAATCACAAGCGTTTGATGCGGCTGAGCCAAGGCCTCCCAATTCAAATCCATACTATCATCTTTAAGATGTCCAGTGACAAAAATACAAGATTGGGCATAATCGCGGTGCGTGAGAGGAATGCCAGCATAAGCCGATGTGCCAACAGCGGCAGTAATCCCCGGCACAACTTGGAAAGTTATTCCCTCATCCATCAAAGTTTCAATTTCTTCACCACCCCTGCCAAATAAAAACGGATCGCCGCCTTTTAAACGCAACACTCGTTTACCCTCTTTGGCTAAACGGATCAACAACTGATTAATCTCACCTTGGGGGACGGGATGATGAGTCGGCTCTTTGCCAACATAAATGCGCTCCGCCTCGCGCCTGACCAAATCTAACACCCCCGGTGAGACTAAACGATCATAAAGGACAACATCAGCTTGCTGCATTAAGCGCAATGCACGAAAAGTCAATAAATCAGGATCACCCGGTCCCCCGCCAACAAGGTACACCTCACCATATTTTTGCCCCAAAGCTTTTTTTTGCCCAATCAAATCTTCTAAAGCCTTGGTAGCCGCTTGCGTGTGCCCTGATAGTAACATCTCAGCAATTGGACCTTGTAAAACGCTTTCCCAAAACCGGCGGCGCTCATCAAAAGAGAAACGCTGTTTGACTTTATCTCTAAAGCTTGCTACAAAATCGGCTAATTTTCCGTAAGAAGCCGGTATCATGGTTTCTAAGCGAGCGCGTAGCAGTCGTGCTAAAACCGGTGAAGCACCACCGCTAGAAACGGCAATTTGTACTGGCGAGCGATCAATGACAGAGGGCATGATAAAACTGCAAAGTTGTGGTTGATCTACCACATTGACCGGCGTACCTTGCGCCTGCGCCAGTGTTGATACCTGTTCATTAACGGCTTTATCATTAGTCGCTGCTATCACTAAACGCCAACAACTCCAATGGCTGGGCGGCTTAGGTGTTATTGTATTAGCTGTCGCAGTGTTGCCTATGCTAGGTATTGGTGGCATGCAATTATATCGGGCGGAAACCCCGGGACCCATGCGTGATGAAAAACTGACACCACGGCTTGAACATACCGCTAAAGCCTTGTTATACATATACCTTGCCTTAACCATCGCCTGTGCGCTAGCTTACTGGATGGCGGGCATGAGTCTGTTTGATGCGATAGGGCACAGTTACTCAACCGTTGCAACCGGCGGATTTTCTACTCACGATGCCAGTCTAGGCTATTACAAAAGCCCCATGATAGAGATCATTGCAATGGTATTTATTATGTTAGGTAGCCTTAACTTTACTGTGCATTATGTTGTGTGGCATCATCAATTCGA
The DNA here is from genome assembly GCA_001640045.1 of Candidatus Thiomargarita nelsonii. Classification (GTDB taxonomy): domain Bacteria; phylum Pseudomonadota; class Gammaproteobacteria; order Beggiatoales; family Beggiatoaceae; genus Thiomargarita; species Thiomargarita nelsonii_A. The sequence goes on from LUTY01000293.1 coordinate 2,578, forward strand.
CATTCGCCAATATTGGCGTGATATTCAAGGCCGTGTATTTATTTATATCGTATTAGTACTGATAGGCATTACCGTTGCCGTCTTAATGTGGCAAGGTATTTATACCCATTTTTGGACAGCATTACGCTATGCCAGTTTTGAAGTCATTTCAATCATCAGCAGTACGGGCTATGCCACTGCTGATTTTAGCAACTGGCCCTTATTTTTACCCGTATTGATTTTGGGCAGTGGTTTTATTGGCGGATGCGTCGGCTCAACGGCGGGTGGATTTCGAGTGATTCGATTTATCTTGTTATACAAGCAAGCGATTCGAGAAATCATGCGCTTGATTCATCCCAATGCTGTCATTGCCGTTAAGATTGACAACAAAAAAGTGGCAGACAATGTGACACAAGCGGTTTGGGGTTTTGCCTTTTTATATATAACCAGTTATATTTTTTTATCGATGCTCTTTATGGCAACCGGTGTCGATATTATTACAGCGTTTTCTGGTGTTGCTGCCACTTTGAATATGACGGGTCCGGGTTTAGGCGAAGTTGCAGTGACTTACGCTGGCATCAGTGATGCCGGATTATGGATACTCAGTTTTGCTATGTTATTGGGCAGATTAGAAATTTTTACTTTACTGGTTTTGTTAAGTCCAGCTTTTTGGAGAAGATAGTACAAAGGTATTTAAAGGAGTCGGCCAGATTTATCTTGGACGTCCAAGACGGACCAAAATAAGCTTAGCCAAAAATCTGCTTTGCAATCATGGCGAGAATTTGGTAGAGTTTCTGACTTTGGCGGATTTGTCGATTTTCTAACAATATTAGAATGGTCAGAGAGGAATAATGCTAGATCGATAAATGCGAAACCGTTATTATGAGCAGGGCGTATATTTATATCCTATTGAATAATATATTTTTTTTATAAAGGGTTTTGAGGATAAGAAAAATATTTAAAAAAAGTGTTTGCTTTTAGTATTTGGTTATGTTATATAATGTTAGTATTGAAGTATGAATGAAAAATAACTTTTTGCTTCGCTTGGTAGTTCTTGGTACATTTCTTCTTTCTCCATTGTCGATTAATTTAAAGTGCTATTTAACATTGAGCTATTTTATTTTGCATCATCTATAATAGTAACCGTGGCAGTCTCTAAGTCAGCCCCGCTTGTGGGATCGGACAATGTGACGGTAAAAGTTTTATTGCCTTGACTCGTACTGTTATCAATAAGCGTTATCGTCAAAGTTTTGTTGCTACTATCACCATCCAACCAAGTCAGCCTACCAGTGTCTCCGACGTAATCAGTGCCCTCTAAGGCGGTGCCATCTGTTGTGGCATAATCCACTTCTAATGTGCCATTTGT
>LUTY01000285.1 GCA_001640045.1 Candidatus Thiomargarita nelsonii
ATTGTGCAGTTGCCCCCAATTGCTGTTCCACACCCAAATACCGTATTGTGTACCAAAGTCGATAATCACATCGTCTTGAGCGTTTCCGTCTATATCTCCCGTCACCATGCTCTCTGGCGACAAATTGTGCAATTGCAACCATTTGTTGTTATTCATCCACCGCCAAATACCATAACTGGCACCAAAATCAATAATAACATCGTTTCTGAGGCTCCCATCAAAGACAGTTTGCATCCCTTCTTTCAGTATCCCGTCTTCGTCCCACACTCCCCAGTGAGCACCCTGCGGGCCTTCGTACTGTGCTTTCCATGCCTCATCAAATGCCTCAAAATAGAAATAATCTGCGTTGTTCGCAAGTGCCCAAGAAGTAAAACTTAAGAAATAAAAAGCGGCATTTTCTGGCGATGGTACTGCGTCGCCAAGCGTATTTCCATCACTTGGCCAACCGGTCTCTCCAACAATGACGGGCTTGCCGTTTGCAAGGGCAATAATTTGTTGGTGTCGGAAGTCTACCATCTCCATTGCATGATTGATACTAATTCCTTCCCAGTAGGGATAGTAATGAGCGAGGATGACATCGCTTGCTTCAACCACGGCTGGGTATTCTAGAAACTTTCCGTAAACATCTGCATATCCCACAGGAATTCCTTCTGTCTCTTGCTTGACACGGTTGATATAGCCGATGAGTTCTGCTTCAGAAAGATCACCGCGTAAAAGGACTTCGTTACCAACAATGAGCATATCAACTTCTCCAGCCTGGGCAGCGGTGATGGCATTTGTGATCTGTGCTTCGTTTTCAGTATAATCGCGGCTAAGCCATATTCCTACCGCTGCTTTGAGTCCAAGCTCATGAGCAATGGCACCTATTTTTTCTAAACCATGAGTGGAGCCATAGCTTTTGATCCATTTTGTATAAGGAGCAATTACGGTCATCCTGTCTCTGATTTGTTCTTCGCTAATTTGAGAACCGTGGTTTGGATCTTGACCCTTCATGTAGGGGCTAAATCCAAGTCCGTGAACAGGAACGATTAAGCTTTCTGCCCATGCAAGCTGCGAAAAACCGAGTAATAGAGCGATTATAAATATGTGAACACTTTGTACATTCATAATAGATTTAAGTTAAGCATTTTATGGTTTGAATTGTGATTTTTATGATGTCACGGATAGTTTAGGCTAAACTTTAATTAGTGTAAATATAATTAATGAAAAAAAACGCAAAAATATTATAGAATATGGTTTTATTTAATTTATCTCAGTACAGGACATTTTTTTTCTTGTCATTTCGACATCAGGATAAATCTTGAATTTTCAAACTGATTTCTTGTCATTTCGACCGGATAAATCTTGAATTTTCAAACTATTGAGATTTCTCCCTCTGGTCGAAATGACAAATTTTCAAACGATTTCTTGTCATTTCGAGTCCCGACGACAGGA
>LUTY01000286.1 GCA_001640045.1 Candidatus Thiomargarita nelsonii
TGGGGGGATGCTAAGACCCTTACAAGCCCCACAAAGAAAGAGGTTCTTAATGTTACCGACACTTTTAAATTCATTTAATAGACTTATGAAGTGGCGGGCACGTCATCGTGGGATTCGTTTAGAGGTTCCTTGTCCCGCTCACGAGGCCCACAAAGAAAGAGACTCTTAATGTTACCGACACTTTTAAATTCATTCAAAAGAAGTCAAACAATACCTCAAGTCGCCTATCTGAAAATGACGGGTGCCGTGCAAGGTCTCATCAGCGCGGGTGCCAATACCCGCGAAAGCATGGGTTTTAATAAATATCAGCAAGACCATCCCGACGAAATCACCGTGATTAGGTTTGACCACCAGATCATGATTCCCCAGGATCCCCAAACAGGTCTCCCCATCGGGATGCGGGTACATAAGCCGCTTTGTTTCACGAAACGGTATGACAAGAGTTCCCCCTGCCTGTATCAAGTCCTATGCTGTGGTGAACGACTGACCGAAGTTGAAATTAAATCGTATCGCACTACGGGGGAAGGTACCCAAGAACACTACTTCACCTATAGACTGAGAGATGCGACCATTGTTAATATACAAGCGAATATGGTACTCGCTACCGATGTCAGTCAGGATTATCGGGAACCAGAAGAAACAATCTGTATAAGATATAACGAGATTGAATGTACGCATGAAGTGGCGGGCACGTCATCGTGGGATGGGGGGATGCTAAGACCCTTACAAGCCCCACAAAGAAAGAGGTTCTTAATGTTACCGACACTTTTAAATTCATTTAATAGACTTTTAAATTCATTCAACTCGATGATCAAGTTTTTTTGTAAGTAATTTTTTTTGAGAAAAATAATTATTAAAATGATTACAGTAAAAAATTTACGAACGGAATACCTAGATAATCCGCTAGCTATAGATACCTATTCGCCTCGTTTTTCTTGGCAGATAGCTGATTCGGAGCGGGCTACCTATCAAAGTGCTTATCAGATACAAGTCGCTAAAAGTCTAGCCGATTTACAATCCGATATCCCCGAACTCTGGGATAGTGGAAAAGTGTTTTCTCCCCAGCCGCTTAATATTGCTTACGCAGGGGAACCATTGCCCAGTCAGTTGCCCTGTTACTGGCGTGTGCGGGTTTGGGATCAAGAAGATCGCGTTAGCGATTACAGTCTACCGGCCTCATTTGAAATAGGCATTTTATATCCAGAACAGTGGCAGGGCAAATGGATTGCAGCCAATATCGAACAAAAGTTAGAAGTGCGACATCCTAGTCAAGCACCCCTGCGGCTGAATCCGCCAGTGCCAATGCTGCAACATAAGTTCCAAATCAAAAAACCAGTCCACTATGCTCGCGCCTATATAGCTGCTTTGGGATATTGCGAATTATATCTCAATGACCACAAAGTGGGAGATCGGGTTTTGGAACCAGCCTATT
>LUTY01000287.1 GCA_001640045.1 Candidatus Thiomargarita nelsonii
TGAAGATGGGAAAAATTATTATAAGCTATGTCGTCATCTCAGTTATTTTAATTGTATCATACACCATTTATGGTGCCATAAAAACAAGCGATGAGGTACTTTCTAAATACAAACAGGAAGAGATTTATGACATTAAACAAAATCTCAAAAACTTTGTAGATGTCGCCTACTCAACTATAGATTCCAACTATAAAAATTCTATGGATAAGAATTATTTAGAACAACACTATGGATATCGTTTGAAAAATATTATTGATGTTGCAGAAACGATCCTCAAATCAAAAGCAGAGGACGTTAAAAACGGGAAACTCAGTCTCGCTGAGGCTCAAGCAAAAGCCATTGAAGCAATTCAAAAAATCAGATATGACGATGGTCGTGGATATATTTGGATTAATGATACCACTCTACCTTATCCTAAAATGATTATGCACCCAAGGATTCCATCACTCAATGGTCAGATTATGGATGATCCTAAATATAATTGTGCGATGGGTAAAGAACAGAATCTTTTTGTTGCCTTTGTTGAAGTTACACAAAAAAATGGGGGAGGATTTGTCGATTATCTGTGGCCTAGAACCACTCAAAACGGTTTAACGACTGATGTACCTAAACTGTCTTATGTAAGAGGCTTTCCTGCGTGGAATTGGATTATTGGCACTGACTTCTATATTAATGATGCGATTTTGGATGGTATGGAGAAAAGCAAAGAAGAACTCAGACAAATGAGATACGACAATGGTATTGGCTTCTTTTGGATAAATAACACGGATGAATCTTCTCCTCAGTTCTACATGTACCCCATTGCGGCTTCAATTGAAAATCTGGTCTTAGCAGGTGGTAATCTTGACAAACTTGGGACGGTTATTAAATCTTTTATCAACATTTGCAAACAGAAAGGTAGTGGCTATATTGAGTTCACCTGGGATAAACCCACCTTAAAAGGCACCATAAAAGATGTACCCAAACTATCTTATGTGAAGTTGTATGAACCATTGGGTTGGATAATAGGCACAGGTGTTTATTTAGACGATATAGATAAAGCCATTGCTAGAGAAAGAAAATTTTTTAATAAAAAAATTAAATACTTAATAATTAATATTTTAGTGGCCTCTCTCGTCTTTATTCTCTTCATTGGCATACTACATTATGTTGTGGGCCAAACATTAGACTAAGAGGAACAATCACAACACCAGAGATTATCTATATTGAGTGGTTTTACTTAGTCATCTATTGCAGTATTTTAATCATTATCATTAGTTATTTTCTGTTTGAATATAAAATCAATATTGGCTACTACCGCATCGGGCTTATACCAAAGTTACTTTTTTGGCCTACAATCCTTGTTAGCTGGTTTGTAATTACGGTCGTTATATTTTATGTTTGATCAACTTGTTTTGGCAAAAATCCAGTCACGGACGGTTTTTTTGTGTTA
>LUTY01000288.1 GCA_001640045.1 Candidatus Thiomargarita nelsonii
AAATTGATGTAATTGCTGTGGCAATTTTCTTAATAAGGACATCCATAATAGCATGGTTTGTTCGGCAACTGCGCGGTTGCAATATAAGGGCAGATAGCCACAAGGCAAATTTTTTTGACACTTGTGGAGATAATTTTGGATATGCTCATATCCCGTACTTCGTGTCAAAATTCCCGATATTTGAGTCGCGTAAGAAATAGGGATGATAGATTGAGTTCTAATACTGATGATTTGGGCGGTAGGCTGATGTTCAGCCTTTTCTTGAATCGTTTTCCAAGTAAAACCCGCTTTGATATTCGCTGGTAAATGACGCTTGAGTGCTTGTTCTTCTTCTTCAAAAGCTTCGTAAAAAAAAATGTCTAACATAGTATGAATTATAATGTATATTCACCCGACGCGGAGCGTCGATGCAGGCATTCCTTTGCTCCGCAAAGGAACGAGAAATGAGGAACGTACTTATTTTACAGTTATCCTACCAGCACATCCAGATAGCATCTAAAAATCAGACCTGCGGGGAGACCAATACCCCGCAGGTCGTTGTAAATTATTAACCTGACTATTTTAAACCCTACTTAAAAATAGACTTGACTATTTTAAAGTAGGCTATAAAATAGTCGTATGAGATATATTACTTCTGCTATTCAACAAGATTTACAGAAAAAAATGGTCTTTATAGGTGGACCACGACAAGTCGGCAAAACCACTTTGGCAAAACAATTGCTCTCTTATGCCGAAAATAATGGTCGCTATTTTAACTGGGATTATGATGAAGATCGTCAAAATATTTTACAGCAAAAATGGTCACGCGATGATCATTTACTCATATTTGATGAACTTCATAAATTTTACCGCTGGAAAAACTGGCTCAAAGGTATTTACGACATAATAGGAAATGAACATTCCATTCTTGTCACGGGTTCTGCTAGGCTTGATATTTATCGTCGTGGTGGCGATTCTTTATTGGGACGCTATCATTATTGGCGGCTTCACCCGTTTACGCTAGACGAAGCTCCGCCCGAATTTGATAAACAAGAGATTTTTAATCGCCTGATGACAATTGGCGGTTTCCCAGAGCCGTTTATCAGTGCTGATAAACGGGAGAGCCGGCGTTTCCGAAGGGAACGTTTTGATCGTGTCTTACGCGAAGATATCCGTGATCTAGAATCCATTAAGAATATACAAGGTATTTCACTCTTTTTGGATTTACTACGGACACGAGTTGGCGGAATGGTGGTACTGTCCAATCTGGCACAAGATTTACAGGTTGCTCCACAAACCACAAAATCTTGGCTAGAAGTACTTGAGCGGATGTATTTGATATTTCGGGTGCTACCTTATACGCAATCCATACCTCGCGCTATTCTGAAACCACCTAAAGTCTATTTTTTTGATAATGCTGATACAGTCGATGAGCCAGGCGCACGATTTGAAA
>LUTY01000289.1 GCA_001640045.1 Candidatus Thiomargarita nelsonii
ATTTATCTTGGACGAGCCGAACACGCCGCACTCGTCCAAGATAAATCTTGGACTCCAAAATAAATAATTAAGGTTCCGGCAAAAAAACCCGATATTCACGCAAATCGCCTGATAAATTCGCGTCTTTAACAACAATAGGCCGTAAAAAAATCACTAACTCAGTTTGAGTATATTTATCATCACGATAACTAAATAAATCACCAATGAGTGGGAGTTTTGATAAAAATGGCACACCTTGAGTATTTTTATGAGTGCTATCTTCCATTAAGCCACCGATAATAACCATCTCTCCATTATTAACTTTAAGAACCGTTTCAATTTCACGCACTTGTATTTCAGGAATGAGGTTAACCATACCCGCATCAGCTAAAGTGGGGTTAGGATCTTGCTTAAAATCAATGATACGTGAAATGGTCGGGCGGATATTTAGAATAACAACGCCATTCTCACTGATTTGCGGTGTCACACTCATGACTAATCCCACCGGCACCGTATTAATTTCGGTTGTAAAAGTTTCCCTTGTTTTTGTCTCAGTCTCGTTGATTTCTACCTCTGTTGTAAAATACACAATATTGTCAACTACTTTTAGAATGGCGGTTTGATTATTCAATGCCATAATTTTGGGACTGGATAGCACCTTCACTGTGCCAAATTGTTCAAGTAATCGCACTGTAGCTGAAAGATTCCCAAACCGGCTATCAGACTCACTGTATGTCATTGAAAAAACTGGTGATTTTGCAAAATGTGCCCCTGTCATGGATTGTGTATAAGTATAATGTCCAACGATACGTTTCCAATCTATCCCTGTTTGATATTGATCATTGAGTCGCACTTCCGCGATGGTTGCTTCAATTAATACTTGTCTTTGTACCTCGCCAAGCACTTGATCAACAAAACTTTGTATCTCTTGATGCTGTTTCTGAGTAGCGCGAACTGTCATAACTCCACTTTCAGGATTGATAATCACTTTATCTTCTAGCACATCGTCCTTGTTACCAGCCAAAATTGTTAAAATATTTTTTTTAAGGCTTTCCCAAAACTGATGAGTTGATTCGTTAGTAATTTTGGTTGTCGAAATATTGCCACCTAAATCAGTGCCTTGATAAATACCCGAACCGGTACGGGCAATTTCCGTTGCGACGGACACCTCACCACTCGTCTTTCTGGATAAGTTGACATAGCCAATTTTATATAAACGCATATAAGGCAAATCTGGCGAAATGGTTAAAAGCGTTCCATCAAATTGATAACGCAAATCGACTTGTTTAGCAATGCGTTCAAGCAATTGCGGTAGGGTTTGATTAACCGCATTGAGTGTGACAGTGCCAGTGAGCTTTGGATGAATATCAACATTTAATTTAGCATCGCGTGCCAGTGCAAATAATAAGGTATCAACTGACATATTCTCAACAGCTACTGTAAAAGTTTCCA
>LUTY01000290.1 GCA_001640045.1 Candidatus Thiomargarita nelsonii
CCCGGGATACCCAGAACATTCGTAGCCATATTCTGGGCTAAATTAAGGAGTTCAAGTGGCTCATTATGTCCAGTGACACTGATGACGACATGTGGGGTGTTGCGATTTTCAGGTGCTGAACTTTGATTACGCCATTGAATAAAATGACTATTGTAGGGAAAATCATCTGCAGCGGCGGCGAATAGTACATAAGGACCACCTTTAATTCTTCCTCTTTCAATGTTATTACAAATAACTCTCCAAAAACTATCTGACGAGTTAAACTCAGGAATATGTTCACGAGGAAATCTAATTTTTCCTAATAAATTACGAGCACGCGGTTCATCATTATAACGTTTTGATAGTTCTTGAAGTATTTCTTTATTATCTAAGTCGCTACAGGTTGTAGTTTGGATGTTATCATTCATATAAAATACTCACTCATTATTTTTTGTATGGTGTAAAAATCTTATGGTGGGGAAAAGATAACAATGCTTCAAAACCGCCTTCAATACTCCTCATTTTTAGGTTTTTAAATCACAGTCTTTTAACCACTCAACTCAACCCATTCTATACCATTTGCTGTTCTCACCGCCAGTATCTCACGCGGTGCAATGCCCAATTCTACCAGTTTTAAGTGTCCGGGGGCCTCATGCAATTCAAGCGTGGTGCGTGATCGTAAAGTCGTGCCACATTGAGGGCAAGGTGTAATTGTCGGTATTCCCCAGCGGGATTGCTGAAATCCACAATGGGGGCATTCAACTCGCTGTTGTATGGGTTCCCATGCCAAGGGTATTTTCCCAGCTCCTAAGAGATTATGAAGAGCCGCTACCGTGTTGTCACAACTGACGACAATTTTTTTCGCTGAGTCAATAGGAGTGTGTAATGGGCATTCCGTGTCACGTTGTTGCTGGACAATGCGTGATATGCCTCTTGAACCGTCTATACTAATAGTGCCTTGGGGTGTCGATAAATTCATTAAAAACCGTATGGCGATTAAACTCATCCACGCCCCAACAACTACTGAGGATGAGGCAGTTGCCCCCACAGGGGTCTCAGATGACTCCTCAAGACAACTCCAAGGGACATCAGAAATGGCACGTTCTTCAGGTGTGAGAGAGCAGCCATAGCAGGGTCCATCAGAATCCAGATAGGGCCTGACTTCGCCCCCCCAAGGATGTGTGCCACCGTCAATAGAGGGTGCTTTGACTAAGTTGCAGCGTCCTGCTAATTGCAAACGTGCCACCCGACTATCCAGACAGCCAAGAATAATATCAGCATCCCGCAATTCAGACAACCCGACACCTTGTATCAGTGGCTTTGGACGAGTCTGAATTTGAATACCCGGGGCTAATGTGGTTAATGTTTTAGCCGCCACTTCAACTTTGAGTTGATCGACATCAGTCTCTCGGAAAAGAGCGCAGCGACTTAGGTTTGACGTGGATATCCGGT
>LUTY01000291.1 GCA_001640045.1 Candidatus Thiomargarita nelsonii
GGTACGCAGGGTTCCATTAGGCAACCACTTATAATCCCAACCCTGTGCCTTGACATATTTTTCGGCCTCTTCGCGTGAATCGGTATAGAAGGTATCCTGCCAGTGCTTGTAGACAAGCTGATCACCTGCATATTTATCAGTCATGTTACGGATGTAACGCATACCCTTTTTCTTCAGCGCTTGCCCGACCTGGGTAGCCAGAATCGCTTCGCTTGTCACCTCGTTATTGGAGGCCAGTGTTTTGCCACCTTCACGCGGGCATGCCAACGAACCGATGACGAAACAGCGCGGAAAAGTTGGCAGGTAACAGGCTTCGTTGTGGTAGCACATATCGATATTCGATGGGGTATCATCAATGCCAAATACCTTGTCGCTCCACTTGCTGCGGGGCGCAGAACCCCCTTCGTAGGTGGTGAAATCCCGGAAAATCATCTCCCCCCAGCCTTGCAGCTCGCTCAAATGCTGCATACCCGTGTTGACCAGAACGACCAGTCCTTTGTTTTCCCATTGTTCCTTGACCGCATTTTCTAGCGCGTTCTTGCTGTCAAACACCTGACAATCAATCTGATAGTCTTCCATGGGAATGGAAGTCGTTTTGTCGCCAAACGGATAAATAATTCTTGGTTTACCATTTTTATTCATGTGGCTACTCCACTAATTCAATCCTGTTCCGAGTAATTTTTGATGGGCACAAAGTCGAGATCACTAAGACTTTTCTGCTGTTGCCCTGCCAGGTAATTCTGTAAGGTGCCTTTCCATTGGTTGATACGGCGCATGAAACACTCGTTGGTGTACCAGGCACGCCGAGAAGTCAGCACAGTATTGGGCGTTTCCAGAAAAAAGTCCACCACCAGCAAGTCCAGTGCCACCCCACCAATTTCACCCTGATGCAACGCATCGCGTACTGCCGCCATATCCATCACGTCATCCGGGGAAATGTTGACCAACAAGGCGGTGGATTTCATACGCTTGAGCGCATCGACATTGATGATGTGATGGGAATCGTTATTCAACGGTGTCGTCAGAAAAATCACATCGGAGGTTTCCAGCAGCCTGTCCAGACGGATCGCCTGCGCTACCGCACTATCGCGGGATGAACGGTTGTAATACTGCAACTGCATGTTAAAGCCACTGAGTAATTGCGCGACATAGCTGCCGATATTACCAAAGCCAATAATCCCAGCCGTTTTCCCAGCCAATTCGGTACCAGGATAGTCAAAACAATCGGTATTGCCTTGGCGCACTTGGCTATCAATCGCTGGAATTTTGCGCATTGCCGACATCATCAGAGCCACCGCATGTTCTGCTACCGATGCGCCGGTATAATTCTCGGTGTTAAAAATCTGAATACCGTGTTCACTACAATAGCCCGAATCAATGAAATGCGTCGAAATCGTTGTGGTAATAATGGCTTCCAGTTGCGGCATTTG
>LUTY01000292.1 GCA_001640045.1 Candidatus Thiomargarita nelsonii
GTTTTGATGGGTATTGTTATTTCAAGTAGTGGCTGCTTATAAATATGGACATCACCAAACAACGGATCTTTTTCAAGAATACTTGGCGGCAACGCTGGCGTACCTAACTCACCCTCACTTAAGGAAAAACCCAACTTATCCCGATACAAATAATAACCATCAGCCATTTTCCATCTGACGACTAAATAAGATGGCGAAGGAAAATCCGCTGAAAATTCAAAAGCCTCATCAAGTTTGAGAAATTCGTGATCCTCTAAGTCATCCTCTCCCAAAAAGGCGGAGGCTTCAAGCTGTACTGGGGTGGCTGGCAAATTGACCGTTTTTTGGATGGGTGGATAACAAATCCTTTTATCAGCACAACCTTGATAAGAGGTTTCTAGGGTTAATGCGCCTTGGATATCCTGAACAGGCAATTTGATTTCCAATAAATGCTCATAAACTTCAACCTGACCATATTTGATATCCTCCTTGATGACACCCTGCGGAAATTGCGGCTTGCCTAATACGCCCCCCTTGAGAGCAAATTTAAATTGATTGCGATATAAATAATAACCTTCCGCAATTTCCCAACGTGCCACTAAGAGTGCGGGGTTTTCCCTATTGACTGAAAACACAAAAGCAAGCTCTGGGGGGAGAATGTCAGAAATCTTCTCTTTTTCAAAACTGGGGATTGCCCCACTCGGAGAAAAACTGCCCGCATCAGGTTCAAGCAAATTATTCCCCTCTTTTTCAAAAGAAAAAGGTTGGCTCATGGCACTGCAATGCCATAATATGACTAATAAGGTAATAAATTTTTTCATTGAGATACTATCCTATCCAACCACGCTAAATAACTCGGTAACCCAGTTTCTATAGGTAGAGCAATCAACTCAGGCACCTCATAAGGGTGTTGTTTTAACAACACTTGTTCTATTGCCGCATAATGCTCACGGCGAGTTTTGATAAATAATAATACCTCAGCATCACTCACGATTTCACCTTTCCACTCATAAACAGACTGAATGTTAGGCAATATATTGACACAGGCAGCCAAATGATTTTCCAACAGTGTATGCGCTAACTTGTCTGCCACTGCGGCATCGGGACAAGTTGTTATAAGTAACTGATAATATTTTTTATTTTCCATAAAGGGTATAAAATGTTAGACTTAATGACTTTCACTCAAGCACAGATTATTATAAATTAAATGAACTTATTTCAACGATTGCTACTATTATTTATCCTCGTTCCCATTATTGAAATATACCTACTCATCACGGTGGGAGGTTTTATTGGCGTTTGGCCTACCGTTTTGCTCATCATATTGACTGCCTGAAGGAGGGAATATATTATGTCTAAAAAACGTTTGGCAACCTTAGTAGCCGCCTCTACAGTTTTGATGGGTATTGTTATTTCAAGTAGTGGCTGCTTATAAATATGGACATCACC
>LUTY01000302.1 GCA_001640045.1 Candidatus Thiomargarita nelsonii
AAGTGCCCACACAATCAGCCAGTAGAAATCTCTAAGGGTGTTGATTCAAGTGGTTGTCCGTTGGATAGGGATCAGGATGGCGTACCTGATTATCGGGATTCATGTCCAGATACTCCTCCTGGTATCAAGGTGAAACCAAATGGTTGCCCAGTGCTAGATGATCCTATACATGATGAACCTACGCCTTTACCGTACCGTTACTCCGACAATGGCGATGGCACCATCACAGATAACCGGACGGGGCTAATCTGGTTAAAAAATGCAAATTGTTTTGGCAGACAAACTTGGGATAAGGCAAAAGAAGTAGTTGCTAAACTGACAGATGGAAAATGTGATCTGAATGACGGTTCAAAAGTTGGCGATTGGCACTTACCTACTATATATGAGTTGGGAAAAATGGTGGATGATAAATATGAAAAGCCATCACTCTCTAACGCAGCGGGAACGGGTCAGTGGAAGAAAGAAGATGCGTTTTTGGGCGTGCAGTCGAATAGTTACTGGTCGTCCACCATGTACACAAACATCCCAGACAACGCCCTGTTCGTGAACTTCAATGATGGCTTAATTGGCAGCTACACCCTCAAGACTGTTACTCTCTATGTTTGGCCTGTGCGCGGAAGATAGTGGAGCATTTGATCCTTTGATTATTTGGGCTCTCCGAGAGGACAGGGTAAAGCGTTGAAATTTTTGACTGGTTTTGATAGGTATTGATTTATGTCATTTAGGTATATTTAGTATTGACTCTTAAAAATTTAACTGATTCACTCAAACTGCGGAGGATTAAAATATGCGCCTTATTTTTTTAGGACTACTGGTCTCGATTGTTTTCCTTTTTTTGAATACGGCATACGCTGGTGGCGGATGTACAAAAGAAGTAATCCAAAAGATGCTTGCTCGTGAATGGTCTAAGACAGAGATAATGGAGATTTGTGGTACAAGCCAGGCTAAAAAGCCACCTGCCAAAAGTCATCCAATATCTGGCACATGGCTTGTTGAGGTCAAGAATCTAAGTGATCATTGTACTTGCGATCCTTATGGAATCGATTACGGTTTGTCTGGATATAATCCTTATGGAATCGATTACGGTTTGTCTGGATACGATCCTTATGGAACCGATTGCGTTTTGTCTGAACACGAAAATAGCTGGTCATGTGAGAAAAAGGTGGAAGAATGGACGATAAGGTTCTCGAACACTAAATTGACTGTCGTCAGAGATCAGGAAAAGCTAAACCCACAAGACGTCAAGTATAACGAAAACGAAGTGCATTTTTCATGTTTCACAACAACAGATTTTAACGGGTCTTATTTTGAAACAAAAACACAATATAGCCTTAAGCTTATGGAAAATCCAAACCGGGGAGAGGGAACAATAACTGAAAATGATGTTTTCCATGATAGTAATCCTGTTTTTAAGATACCAGGCCACAGCGGTTTTATGGAAACGACTACAAACTATTCTCTTAGGATGATACGGAAGCTTATAAAGTCTCTCCCTCCCAAGGAGCAGCCCGAGTTAGAACGTTTCTTTCCTCGCTAGAGAAGTGACTCTCCTGCATGGCAGTGGTAGGTTTTACTGGTGATCCCCAATGCAAACAATTAACCAAAAAAAAGCCCCAAGGCACAAAACCCTTGGAGCTTTTTTTTTAACCAATCCTACTCAAAATCAAACATAGACCGCCGCAACTGCTCGTTTACATTTGCATCAAATTGTTCTTTAATCAAAACAGCCAACCTCTCAACATCTGCTGGCCCAAAATTCACACCAGCACCACCTGCCGAATTAACATTAATCACAATATCCCCAAACGAAACCTGCGGCGGCAATCGCCACTCTTTTGCCGGCCCATTACGCTTACTCAGCAGGTTACGGACAACGCTATTCCATGTATCATAATTTAATAGGTTTTAGACACAAAAAATGCAATAAATCAAAAAGATAAGGAGCTTTTAGATGCCGTCGATTTACAAATCTTTCACAAGCGAGTGAGGCGCATATTAACCAAACGCGCAGCACGATGATGATTGAACTGGATCGATTTCAGGGAGTCGTAGTCTTTGCCACGAATTTACAGGAAAATTATGATGATGCCTTTGTTCGCAGAATTGCCGCACATGTTCGTTTTTCTCTTCCAGATGAAAAAACTCGATTACGCATTTGGCATATGTACATGCCCGACACTTTGCCTAGATCAGCCGATGTAGATTTAGACAAACTTGCCGATTTATCGGAGAATTTTTCCCCAGCAGACATTGCAATAGCGGTTCGTCAAGCAGCAGTTATGGCTGCTATACGAAGTGGAGACTCACAGCGCGTGTTCCTCGCTGATTTGAAAAAGGCAATCGATAAAATTCAAAATGCGAAACGTGAAGTGGGTACAATGCGAAGAAATTCAGATGAAAGTGTTTCCATAAAAAATATCTCAGCTTCCGAGGTTCCTAATGAACTGAAACATAAAGCCAACCAAAACGAGTAGAGTTATTTTACTTAACTCGTTATAAAGCTTCACGGCTTTTTTAGTTTGTCGAACATGCACAGAAATACCTAATTCCTTCAACAATTGAAAAGTTTCTGTGCAACCCCTTCCAAAAACACCGGTTGAAAGCACCACACAAGTAGCCGGTACATGATGAATCCCCGTTTCATTCCAATCCCAAGCTCTTGAGCCACCGATACCCAAGTCATCAACAAAGCCAAAACAACCTCTGAGATCGTTCCAATTTCAAAAAAATCAGTACCGCCCCATCAAAGATGGCAAAACCGAGTGCGGGCGCAAGCCCAAGGAGCCGCCACCCGATAGTGTCTGCTACCAAATCGTGAAAAATCGCAAGGTTTGTCGTAGTCAAAAACTTCATCCCACTATACGCCAAACACCTTTCCCACGCTTTGGGATGGACTTCCGAAGGGGGGAAGATTGATTATAACAAATTAAAAAATCAATATATTTTTATCCATCCTAAAACTGAATAAAGGGGAAAAAATATGGCTCATGATACATGGGCACGACGACGACAGGGCTTGCCTCCCCTAACATCCGCAGAAGTCAATAAAGTCTTTAGAGAAAATAAACTCAAACAAGGATTTATACCAATTTTGAGTTGAAGTCCATTTAATGGTTTGCCGTTATTAGGATGTCTCAGCTCTATTATAAAATGCGTTTCAACTCAAAATTGGTATTAAAACCAAGACATTATTAGTTTATCAGGAAGTCATAAAGGCGGTAGAAAAATACGCTAAACAACTCAGCGAGTCGTTTGGGATGAGGTATTAAGAGCCGGAGTTGCAGCCCTCAATTTACAGAAATAAATAAATCATCTCGTCAGGTGCGAAGGTTTGGCCACTGAAACACCTGACGAGGCTAAGTTTTTTCCTTAACGAAGGAGATTCAACGGTTAAACTCAGCCCCCTATGTGTAAGGTAGGAGACCAGCGAGCAGCCGTTCACTGCACACGGCTCGAAAGTCTAACCTAATGTCGCCACTAGTTTTTTGTAATTTGTTAGGTATTGTCAGTGACTGGCACTGGGGTCGTTGAATGGGATTGCTTAAAATAAAAAGAACTTATTACCAATTGAATGAATTTTATGATAGGTCATTCACTGCAAAAATAACAGATCGTTCGCCAATCACTGATAGGTTTATATGCCAATTTGTTCCGTGACTGCTTGAAATTCAAGCGATCCCATTCAACGACCCCAGTGCCCATCTATTAAGTAATACTTTTGACAAGCCGGAATTGGATATAATAATGACCATTACAGGTATCGGAGAGAAAGAAGCGCTCCTGAATAAAGCCTTTCAGGAGTTATGCAGCGGAATAACAGAACTGGGATTCACTATAGAAATAAAAGAGTCATGATAAATCGAACGCCTA
>LUTY01000294.1 GCA_001640045.1 Candidatus Thiomargarita nelsonii
TCCCGGTTCGATTTCCCCACGGTGTCGACGAATTTGTTCATATAAATCTTGACGAAGCCCCCATAATACGGTCAATGGGTGGACCTTCTTGGGTACCAGAGCTAAAGTAAACACCGCGCAAAAATGGAGCTGGTTGAAAACGATTGGGGCGAAAGAGTCCCTCCAAAAATTCATTGAGTGCCTCTTTGAGGGAGATGATTTGCTGTGGAAAGTTGTAAACCAATACCCGTCCGTGTATATTCCTTTCTTCAGACACACGCTTTAAGTGTTGTGTATTCAACCGACTCATCAACAGATCAAATTCCTCTGCAAACCGTTTAACCACGCCTTTTTCTTCCGTCTGAAAGGTCATACCCCAGACTTGTCCTCGCTCGCTTGGCGTGAGGCGTTCAAAAAAGTCCATAAAGCCAGCCATGAGATCGCACTTGGTAAAAAGCACGTAAATCGGAAAGCGAATCTTAAGAATTTGATCTAATTCTTTTAGGCGTGCTCTAATGGCACGTACATGGTTTTTCGATTCGCTCTGATCCATTAAATCGGTGATACTCAAGACAATCAAAATACCATTGACGGGTCTGCGCTTGCGGTATTTTTTCAGTAATCCTAAGAAACCTTGCCAAGTTTTTTTGTCTACAGACTCGTCGCTATCTTGAGTCATATAGCGTCCTGCGGTATCGAGCAAGATCGCATCATCGGTAAAGAACCAATCACAATCCCGCGTCCCCCCCACACCACGAATCGCCTCAGGACCAAAATCATCGCTTAAAGGAAAATTCAATTCTGAATTTTTCAAAATCGTTGTTTTGCCAGAGCCGGGGGGGCCAATGATAATATACCAAGGCAATTCATAGAGATATTGATTACCGTAGCGTTTTTTGCCCCCCGCTTGGCGAAGTGCTTGTAAAGCATCTTCAAAACGGTTTTTGAGAGAGGCGATTTCGTCATCGGCAGGGGAGGCGATGCTTTCAACCATCGCTTGACTCTTTTTGCGCTCCCGAAAGTATAACCATAGAATGATGGCCAACCAAACAACCCATAATGGGAGAATCGTCAACCAACGATTCAAAGAATCGCCCAATGCGACAATCAGGTATGGGCCAGCAAACCAAATGATCAAGGATAGGGCGAGTACACCAATACTTGAAAAAATGACCCATTTTTTCTTAAATAAATTTAACATATTTCAATCCTTTTCTTGGCGAACAACCAAAACTTGTACAGATTGGTTAATTTCATTGTAGGTTTCACCCGAACTCGGCTGCAAAGGGTTTCTATAAGCACCTAAGCCTTTCACCGAAAGGATTTTGACCGTCGGTAATTTGTAGTCTTCTTTACCTTTCAGATATCGACGCACACTCTGGGCACGTCTTTCGGATAATCTCTGGTTATAAACCTCTGCACCTGGCGGTGTAGGTGAGGCACGACCT
>LUTY01000295.1 GCA_001640045.1 Candidatus Thiomargarita nelsonii
TTTGATGCCTTTGGCAAGTTGAGTGAATCTTTTGAGCTTGCCGATTTACTTCATTCCTTTAGTGACAAGTTAGAACAAAAGGCGGCGCAACTCGACAAAGAGTTTTATGGTGAAGGTAAGGAATATTACACAAGTGATAAATCTAAAGGCGTTGATCGGCTTATTGAAAGTTTGCAAGAAAGTGCTTTTTGGTCTAAGCACTTGTATCACATAGCCGCTATTCGTACCTTTTGGCTACTCATACTCCTTTCCTTTGCCGTTATTTTTGTTGTCTTTTTTATCGTGCCGGTGGCGTATAAGGGGGCTATTTTTGTAGCGCCTCAGATTATCGTGGTATTTTTGGCTTTTGTGATTTCCGATGAACTCAGTTCTGCCTTTGCCTGGTGGACAGCAGCCAATCGTTCTGAAGCGGTGGATCGGCGTTTGGATAAAATAATGGATCTTAAGGCACCCTCTCGGGAAATTCTCTTAGCCGTGTTTGGCGACTACAGTGTTGCGACGGCGGCAGTGCCACCGATTCCTAGCCATTTATATGAATCCGAGCGTCTCCGTTTAAATAAATTATGGGCTGACAGAAATGCATCGCGTCAAACGACAGAGAGTGAGGAGTAACTCATCATGCGAAAACTACCGATTCCCGGTATTTCTGATAAAACGTATCTGCGGATTGAGGATAAAGCCAAGTTGTCGTGGCGTGATGATGAGTACACTAAACTCGTCACGCTTTTATTTGGCAAAACATGGTGGGGGGACGTAGATAAGGATAATTTGCGTTTAAAAATTACCCTGTCTTTACTCACTGGTGGGCGCAGTTCAGCAACAGTGCTTAAACTGGCTTTTGTTGAAAATTCTGGCCGAACATACACGCTCATTATCCGTTCTCACCCAACCAAAAAAGAGGCGGAGAATGAGAAGGAAAATGCCTATAAACTCGGTGTGAACTCAGCCGACTGTTTTGCTAATCTTGTTGAAGTTGAAAAGCTTGAGTCTAAACTTCCTAAACGCTACTTAGTTATCTACGAATATGTGACCGTCAATACGGCGGGCGATCCGGTTTACCAGCTTGATGAAAGCTTGTCTCAATATATTCTCGAACCGTCGATTGAGGAAATCAAACGTGTTGCCGGCAATTTTCAGGAATTTATCAAAAGGCTAACCAGAAGTTACGAAGGAATTGAGGGGATGTACCAGACAATCGCCAGTCAAGAATACTGCCAAAGCATCCTCTCCCAGTTGCCACCCGACTTAGTTATCAACGGTGCTTGTTTTGATAAGTTAACATCTGGCGTTTTGCTTGTAAAACCCCAATACGGGGATGAAAATAAAGTGCCAAATGGGAGCAGGCTCAACTACATGTTGACACACCTGATGAGGTATATCTTTCATACCTCCCCCATTGATGTGTCGAAAATCGAGACTATTTCTAT
>LUTY01000296.1 GCA_001640045.1 Candidatus Thiomargarita nelsonii
CCCTGGGATATGATCGTTTCTGACGGTGCCGGCTCGATAGTGATCAGATCAGCCAAACGATTCATGAATCCTAAGTAGTTATTGCTATATAACCTATAAATCCTTTCAAATTCTTTTTGCTTATTATCGAGAACATCCCATGAGGGCGGAAAACGCACTTCAACTGATCGTTTTTCAGAAAATTGAAGCCCTTCTTGTCCACTCACATGGTTGTTGAGCCCTATTAGTCGGGTTTTTCGTGGGACGATAACCGCGTTGACTTTGTGAAAATAAGCCATCATTTTGATGACTTCTTTGCCGGCATTGCCAGAAATATAAGGCGCATTAAGCGTCAGGATATAGGGCAAAGATTGGTCCTCAACTTCTACCCAGACAAGAAATATATAGCCATCCGGTTTGGTGTGACGGGGAGGGGATTCATTTTTTGAGGCAAAAATATAATACACTTCCGCGCCTTTAACTAAACTATGATAAGGGACACTTCTCATTGAGCAGTCACTACCAAAGGCACCTCTGACTAAAGCATCTTCAGGCGTTACCCGGCTCAGTTTGAGGACTCGTTGCTTTAACATTTGCCCCTGATAGCTGGCTGTTGTGGCTTTAATAAAAAGCTGTTGAAAGGGATGTTCATCTTTTCTGAATTGGTTAAAATAACTCATCAGTTTTTGAAATCCTAAAGATTGAACTAGCTGAGGAAAATGGTTTTTCATAATATCGGAAAAACGATTTCTCACTTCCCTAGCGCTTGCGTCACGCAGAAAGTCATCGACTTTCCCTTGAGAAAGATGACCACGCGCTGTGTAGAGAATAGGCATAAGCTTAAAGAGGTCAAAAAACAGTGCCCTGCTTTTTTGGGGCTCGCTTTTATATTTATTGATGATGCTCATCGCATCGTCTTGAAAACCTTGCCAAGTGGGGATTTCAGCATTAAGCCTTTGAAAGGCTTGTTTGAGTTCGTCTTTTAACAGTGCCAAGCTTTCTTCATCAAAGATGGGTTCTTGTTCATAATAAAATTTTTCTATAAAGGGCAAACGCTCACCGACACGCGCAAGTCCTTTTTGACCTAAAACTTTTTTGATCTCTTCAAGAGGCGCGTAGAGATCAGCTAAATTTTCCTCATATTGTTCACTACTGTAGATGATATGGGGATAGCGATGGACGAGATTGATCACATAGATCAGTCTCTCTTTGAGTGCCTGAAAATGAGTTTGTTCTTGTTCGTGTTTTTTTGACATATATATATTCTTGCTTTTGTATTTTGGAGTCCAAAAAAAAATGTCGGTTTTAATTGATTTCAACTGTATTTGTTCTCGTTCCCGTAACAAAGTTTGGAAAATGCAGCGAGCGTAGGGTGAGTGGTGATACCATTCTACCCACCCTACACTGGCTTTCAACGAGTGGCTTGTTTTTCAAATGGGTTAATCC
>LUTY01000297.1 GCA_001640045.1 Candidatus Thiomargarita nelsonii
GAAACGGATGCGGTGTCACATTGGAAAATCCGTCAATTGAAAAAAAGATTTGATTGTCTAACTTGTCAAGGGGCGCGATGTAGAAATTTTTGAGGTCAAAATCAATAATAAATAAAAAAGGGATTTTTTTTTTGCCTAATTGGTTTAAGCTATTTTTCATAGATATAGTACAACGAATTAAGAAATAAACGAATTAAGTCTTGGGGCTATGAGGAAGGCTCCAAGAATCCACCAACGTTCTCAAGACAGCAAGCACTGTCATCAATTTTCACTAAACTCAAAGAAATCCGATTTTGTCGCGGTGGTGAGTACAGCGAATGTTTGACAACGAATAAAGCCGTTTGTTTAGGTTTTATTCGTTGTCCTCCATTAGTTGTACTCACCACCGCGATAGAAAACGTCAAACTAAGCTTCAGACGTATATATATAACCAAAATGAAGCCGTGATTGGCATCACAGCCTCAATCCGCTGAATAAACTGCTTGCCTGTGGTAATCATTTCATTGGTAAGGATTTTACCTACATAAAGTTCTTTAGCCATGAGAATATCTATTCATTAGACGAAGCCTCAGATTTAACTTGTTTCGCCCTTTCTACGGCAGCCTTAATCGTCGCTTGTTTACTAGCCGCCGCTTTCTTATGACGGCTTGCCCGTTCTTTTTTAGCGCGATCAATACGAAAAGTATGAAAATCATGCCGTTGCCGAGACCTTTCAGCTTTTTGACGTTCACGCTCACTGGCACGAATTTCAGCCTTAGCATAACGATAATAGCTCACCAAGGGAATATGACTTGGGCACACATAAGCGCAGCAGCCACAATCAATGCAATCAAATAGATGATAATCCTGTGCTTTTTTAAAATCTTTCGCTTTAGCGTGCCAATAAAGTTGTTGTGGCAACAAATTGATGGGACACACATCAGCACAAGCCCCACAGCGTATACAAGGCATGGCTAAAGGAATCTCATTGGCACCCGAAACAATTAAACAATTCGTCGTTTTAACGATAGGCATATCATCATGGGGTAAAGCAAATCCCATCATGGGACCACCCATAATCACTCTTTCTACGCCCGGCTTACGTCCACACTGGTCAATGACAACGTGCATCGGTGTCCCTAACAGCACTTCAATATTTTGCGGTCTTTCTACGCCCTCACCCGTGATAGTAACGACTCGTGATACTAAAGCTTGCCCTATTTGCACTGCCCGATAGACGGCTCTAGCCGTTTCCACATTATGCACCACAATGCCAATGTTGGGGGGTAACTGACTGCGTCCAACTTCTTTTCCAGTCAATACTTGTATTAATTGGCGCTCTCCGCCCATGGGGTAATGACTAGGCACTTGTATCACTTCCACCCGCCCTTGTGCTGCTTCTAATAAGGCTTGATAAGCTGCTGGTTTATTATCCTCCACCGC
>LUTY01000298.1 GCA_001640045.1 Candidatus Thiomargarita nelsonii
TATCCATATCCCAGTCTGGCAAAAGGCCACTTTTGAGTATGCTTTATTACATGATCGTACCTTTCGGCGACGGTTACAACTCAATAACCCTTTAGTGGAGACCATTTTAACGGAATGGTCATGGCTAGTGGGTGTACGCCGCTTTAGCCGTTTGCAGCGAATGCTCAAGCGTTGGCTCAACAAAAGATGGCGTGCCCATGTACTCCAAAAACCAGCCGCTATCGTGGTACGCAGCCTTGTCATCAATGGTTTAATTTGGGTTTGCTTTGCGGTAGGGCTGTGGCACTTGATAGGTTGATTGTCTGCCGGCGATTGGGCACGTCCAAAGCTAAAGCTTTGGACTCCAACAACAATTGTATTACGGTTTTATGAGGAATCACAATGGCTTTTATCGACGACTACCAACGATTAAAAAATGCACTTGCCCAGAAAAAACAAACATCAGAACAAATCACGAATTTTATACAGGCATTAAATAATGTTTTGTCTGAATTGGATAATCAGCAAGGCGATCACAGTGACTGGGACGAGCAATGGTTAGCACTCTACCTGAGCGAAGCGGGGGAGCCACCTGATTACAACAATCTGAGCTCTTTAGGGAGAGTCATTTTGCCTTTTTTGGCGGAATGCTTACAACGTGCAATGGGTGATCAACCTTGCCGATTGATGACACAATTTCAAGGAACAGGTGTCATCCGGGGTGATTTTCTAACATCGGATTTTGCGGAAAATCTGTTCACCTATCTTGATCTTCCCCTGATTCTGCGTCGCACCTTATTTAAGCATCTTCAGGAAATGACCCAAGCCGAGATGGGAGCAAAGATTGCCAATATGGGAGATAATCTAGCGGATGAATTAGGAAAACGCCGCCCTGGGGAACGTTTATTAACCTTAGCCCATTTGCATCGGCTTGGCAGACTTAAAAATCTCTCCAAAAAAGAACGCAAAACCTTGAGACTCCTTATCTCCATCAATGATCCTTTGGTTAAAGAATTGCAGAATGAGTGGGGATTACGGGGTAGCACATTCGATTGGCGAGCCTTACAAACTGCCTTTAGTCAATATTTCAGCCGCCGCTCGCTACGGGCAATCCGGCTCATCTTGGGAAAACAGTTTCTCCTTGCAGTCGTCACGAGTGGAAATATCGTTTGTGCCAAAGCCAAACACAGGGCCAAAATTAAAGCAAAATGTCCAAGTTCAGGAATCATGTCAGTTATCAGTTATCAGTTTTGGTTGGTTTGGTTTTTAAACTATCTGCGACTTCGGGCGGCATATAATTTTCATCGTGTTTAGCCAACACTTCATCGGCTAAAAAGCGGCCATCCTCTTGCATCTGCCCTATTGCTACAATACCTTGTCCTTCACGAAATAAATCGGGCAAAATGCCGGTGTATTCTACTGATATCGTGTGCTTGTAATCG
>LUTY01000299.1 GCA_001640045.1 Candidatus Thiomargarita nelsonii
AATTATTGACAGCAATACGAATAGTACGAGTCACCCACCCCTGTTTGGCATATTCGTGCAAATAGATGGCGGCAACCACACCAAACGGTGTCACGCTAACATATACGCGCCTGTATCGATTAAGGCGGTGACGCGCTCTCTTTTGATTTCGCCTTCATTAATATATCCTTTACGCTGTAAAACTAAGTCCTCACCACTGATCAATTCAATCTCCGCATAAACTAATCCCATCTTTTTTTCCTATTATTTTTAGAGTGGGTGATAAATGAACACAGTTAAATTAGAAATCCGATTTTTTGAACTCAGCCCTTAAGGGATTTCTATCATCCACATTGCACCCTCGCGCTCCTATAATAACAGAGAATCTGGTTGTGTTGGTAATTACAGCCTAAACCCCATATTTTATATGATGAAATATTTTTACAAATAGTGGTATCGCCGTACCCAGTCACAAATTTTATAGTATTTTGGAGTCCAAGATTTATCTTGGACTCCAAATGAAAACGGGAAAGACAATTTGACTGTCTTTCCCGTCATTCACATCAACACACTCAAAAAACTCACTTTTTCACCATTCGCCTTATCACTGCTCAACGCCGGCCCCTTCCAGGGGCAAATTTTGTGGCACAAAAGGCGGTAACACAGACGCGGGAGCTTGTTGTAGCTCTGCCGGCAGCTTTTGAGACATCAAAGCAGTCACACTCAGCGATGACACCCCATCTAGGTTTCCAGTCACCATGCTCTCGGCTGACAGATTATGCAACTTAACCCACGCGCCATTGTTCATAAAGACCCATATGCCAAAGGGCTCACCAAAGCTGATGATAACATCATCCTGACCGTTACTGTCCAGGTCTCCAGTTACGCTCGGTATCTCGGGTGAAGTGCTGAGAGGAACCCAATCGTTGTTGTTCATAAAGACCCATATGCCGAATGGCACACCAAAGTCGATAATCGCATCATCTTGACCGCTTGCGTCTATATCTCCCGTCACCATGCCCTCGGGTGACAGTGAATGCCATTTAACCCAAGTGCTGTTGTTCATCCGCACCCAAATGCCGTCTTGGGCACCAAAGTCGATAATCACATCGTCTTGACCGCTTCCGTCTATATCTCCCGTCACCATGCCTTCCGGTGAGAGTGAATGCAATTTAACCCAACTGCTGTTGTTCATCCGCACCCAAATGCCGTCTGGAGCACCAAAGTCGATAATCACATCGTCTTGACCGCTTCCGTCTATATCTCCCGTCACCATGCCCTCTGGTGAGAGTGGATGCAATTTAACCCAAAAACTATTGTTCATCCATAGCCAAATACCGTATAGGGCACCAAAGTCGATAATCACATCGTCTTGACCGTTCCCTTCTAGGTCTCCTGTCACCATGTCCTCCGGCGAAATTGAGTGCATAAATTCCCAAGT
>LUTY01000300.1 GCA_001640045.1 Candidatus Thiomargarita nelsonii
GCCTTGGTCCAGCTAGACTGGAAAAAGGTATTGATGTACTACAAGAGGCAATCTTGCATATTAGACCAGATTTAAATGTGAAATTTATCATTCAATGGAATATGGAAATATTTTTATTGGATGGTACTCAATTAAAGCCTGCACTGAGTCAAAAAGTCGTTTTTTTAACATCCGCCCTCAGCAGCGAAGAGTACGACGACTATATGAGCCAAACGGATTGTATGGTATTACCTTATCATCGTCAATCATACTATGCCAGAATATCCGGCGTGGGGGTGGAAGCCGCTACGGCTGGCATACCGATTATTTTTACTAAAGATACTTGGATGGAAGATGCCGTCTCACAGTATGGTGCAGGGATAGGCATAGAAGATAAAAATGCCTTAGATTTGGCTGAAAAGATTGAACTGATGGTATCTAAAATAGATGAATATAAAGAAAAAGCAATGGCGCGAGCTAAAATTGCACAAACGTACCACTCTCCAGATAATTTTTTAAAATGTTTATGGGGTTGAATAATTCTCAGGAGTCCAAGATTTATCTTGGACGAAAATTGTTATACTATTCACCTGCCAGTTATGGTGGGATAGCGGTTTTGCTGCCGAAGTATATTTTTATATGTCATTGGTTTTTAGGTTTTTTTTTATTTTTAGGTGGCGGGCAACCAGCCCCTACAGGGCCTTGGTTTTGCGCTCGCGATTGTGATCTATATTTCTCGTTCCCACGCGGTGCGTCACTGCCATAAAGTTAAGCCAGGGCGAACACGCAGGTTCGCCCCTACAGCCCCTAAAAATGTGGGGATTGGTAGGGGCAGGCAGTGACGCGGTGCGTGGGATACGACGCACCCTACGCTCGCTCAATCACCTCAATAGTCAAAAAAAAGATTTATACTCAATCGGTTTCGTCAACTCAATTATGATGAGGTGATTGCTATGTTGAATTTTGATTTGATGGACACTGTGACGGGAGACGGTACTTGATGTATTGGACACACGATTTGGAGCCGTACCCCGCGAGATGATTGACCAGATTCGCGCCATTGACCGAGAGGAATGGTTGAAAAACCTTCGCAAAGAGGCCATCCTTTGCCCGGATATAGACAGTTTCAGTGAGCGGATGTCGTCGGAGGCGGGCTGAAGACAGAAAAAATTTGAACTGTGATGGAATTTTATCACTCGATGTTCAAGCAAGCGTAGGGTCAATGCCATATCGTGTCGGGCAAACACATCGGTTTGCCCCTACAAAATCCCTAGATCTTCGTAGGGGCGAACCTGCGTGTTCTTAATGGCATTGAAGCGTAGGGTGCGTCCCACGCACCAGACATTAGTACAATAAGGGCAAACACATCGGTTTGCCCCTACAAAATCCCTAGATCTTCGTAGGGGCGAACCT
>LUTY01000301.1 GCA_001640045.1 Candidatus Thiomargarita nelsonii
AACCACTCGAAGACGGCTTCGTCTAAAGGTCAACATCTAAGTGTGCAGTCACATAATGTAGGAACGAGTAAAAACGACGTGGAACCCCTAGCTGGTTCGGTACAAGAATTAGTAGAATCGCTGGCCTCACAAGGTGCTGTTGCCTTGGTCAATCAACAGTTGTTGGAAGAACAACGCCGTTTTTTTCAAACATTTATTCAAGTGATAGCCACTGCTATTGATGAAAAATCTCCTCACACGAGCGAACATTGTCAGCGGGTGCCGATATTAACTTTGATGTTAGCAGAAGCCGCAGCGAAAATCCAAATAGGGCCTTTAAAAGATTTTAGCATGACTGATGAGGGTCGTGAAGAATTGAAAGTCGCAGCCTTGTTGCATGATTGTGGCAAAATCACAACCCCTGAATATGTCATAGATAAAGCCACTAAACTGAAAACGTTTTTTGATCGCATTCATCTCATAGATACCCGTTTTGAGGTACTCAAACGCGATGCTGAAATTGCTTGTTTACGTGAGCAACTCGCTGCACAAGCACGGGGCGAATCTGTCGATGTTGAAGCGAAGTTGGCACAACAAATTGAAACTTTGAATGAGGAACGTAAATTTCTCCACCATTGCAATATGGGTAGCGAATTTATGTCTGATGAACTCAAAAAACGAGTGTTGCAAATTGCTCAACGCCAATGGAAAACACCGGATGGATCGAGAGAAAACTTTTTATCTCAAGATGAAATCGATAATCTGAATATCACCAAAGGTACCTTGACACCAGATGAGCGCAAAATCATCAATCGTCACATTGATACCACCATCAATATGCTTGAATCCCTGCACTATCCTAAATATCTCCAACATGTGCCAGAATATGCGGGAGGGCATCATGAACACATGGATGGCACTGGTTATCCCAAAAGATTGAAGCGCGAACAAATGTCTATACCTGCCCGAATCATGGGAATTGCAGATGTTTTTGAAGCTTTGACATCCAGCGATCGCCCCTATAATCAAAAACCTAAGCCTTTATCTGAAGCCTTAAGGATTTTAGGTCAAATGAAGAAAGATAATCATATTGATCCGGATTTATTTGATCTTTTTATCCATGAAAAAATCTATTTGCATTATGCACACTCGATAAACGATAAAGGAGAACCATTTTTAACAACAGAACAAATTGATGAGGTAGATGTCACACAATTGCCGGGTTATAATCCCTTATAGCTTTTCAGTTATCAAAGGATCGATAAGCCAATCTATTCTATTTATTTTAAATAATTCAATAATTTATATTTAATTTAAGATAGAACTTGTTATTGAAGTGGCAAGCAAGAAGCCTATTATCACTCGCTATTTTATATGATATTGGTGTTGATGGGCGTTGAAATAGATTTAGAAGTGTTAACGGATAAAGGGCGCATT
Organism: Candidatus Thiomargarita nelsonii; assembly: GCA_001640045.1. Classification (GTDB taxonomy): domain Bacteria; phylum Pseudomonadota; class Gammaproteobacteria; order Beggiatoales; family Beggiatoaceae; genus Thiomargarita; species Thiomargarita nelsonii_A. The sequence goes on from LUTY01000301.1 coordinate 1,417, forward strand.
GA
>LUTY01000399.1 GCA_001640045.1 Candidatus Thiomargarita nelsonii
AATTTTAAAAGCAGCCAAATGGATGAACATGGTCGCTTGAAAAATCAATTGATAGCCGAAACAATGATACATTACCCAGACCGCAACGCGACGTTGACCGCGCCTTATATGGTGTTTTATAAGGAGGCGCAGCCGACGTGGACGGTGCGTGCCGAACAGGCTGAAGTCTCGCCCGATGGCAAACAAGTGTGGTTAATCGGTAATACGATCTTAGGACAGCCAGAAAAAACCATGGAAATTATCTCACGGGATGTGTGGGTGCAACTTGATAGCGAACACGCAGAAACGACCGCCCCGACGACGGTTATCAGTAACCATGGCAAAACTCATAGCATAGGAATGCGTGTTTTTTTGTCCACGGAACGGGTGGAATTACTTTCACAAGTGCGAGGACATTATGTACTTCCATAAGATCACGTTACTCTTTATAGGTGTGTTACTGTGGAATAGCGTTTTTGGGCTCTCCACCGATAGCGAACAATCCATTAATATTGAGGCTGATAAAGCGACGATTGATAATATTAAAAGACTTGTCACTTATGAGGGTAAAGTCATTGTCACCCAAGGCAGCATCCGTATTAATGCCAATACGGTGAAGATGAATTACACGCAAAAACAAGAAATTAAAAACATTGTTGCTAAAGGTAAACCCGTTTATTTTGTGCAACGTCTTGACAATGGAGAAGCTCTCAAAGCTAAGGCTAATGAGATAGAATATGATGCCTTTAAAAATATACTATACTTAAGAGAGAAGGCGGAGTTACGAAAGGAAATCAGTGGAAAAGACGCTTACATCTCGACCGCACCCCGTATCATTTATGATATCGGAGATAGTATCATTAAAGTGGATAAAGGCAAGTATAAAAATAAACGGATTTCAGTGACCTTTAAACCTGTCAAAACTGATAAATGACTACACTCTCGGCACATCATCTGGCGAAACAGTATAAATCTCGTCCTGTCGTCAAAGAGGTCAACCTCAATGTTAGCAGCGGTGAAGCCGTGGGATTGCTAGGACCAAATGGTGCCGGCAAAACCACGAGTTTTTACATGATAGTTGGCCTCATTACGCCTGATCAAGGCACCATTTCTCTCGCTGGAACCGACATAACTCGCTACCCCATGCACAAGCGGGCACAGATGGGTTTGGGTTATTTACCGCAAGAAGCCTCCATTTTTCGTAAACTGAGCGTTGCTGATAATATTATGGCCGTTCTTGAAGTGCAAAATTTTACAAAAAAAGCGCGAAAACAAAAACTTGAAACACTGTTGGCAGAGTTGCATATACAACACTTAGCCAAAAATATCGGCATGAGTTTATCGGGGGGAGAGCGACGGCGTGTTGAAATTGCCCGTGCTTTAGCCTCAGAGCCGCGCTTTATTTTGCTTGATGAGCCGTTTGCGGGGATCGATCCAATTTCTGTGCTGGATATTCAGCGAATTATTGCCCATTTATGCAGTTTAGATATTGGCATTTTAATCACTGATCATAATGTGCGTGAAACCTTGGGTATATGTGATCGTGCCTATATTGTTAATGAAGGACAATTGATTGCGGAAGGAACACCAGAGAGTATTTTACACAATGAACATGTTAAAGAAGTCTATCTAGGTCACAATTTTAAATTGTAATTCAGTTGTTGTTCAGTGAATGATTTCGGCACAATCAAGCGCTTAAACTGGATTTAAAAATAATTATGACAAAAAAAAATATAAATATAATTCATGGAGTTAATACTCGAATTATCATCACTCCACAACTGCAATATGCGATTCGTCTCTTGCAGTTATCTAGTCATGATTTACATCAGGAAATTCAGCAGGCATTGGATTCCAACATTATGTTGGAAAGGAGTGATGATAACGAGTATGAGACTTTAAGTGCCGACGATCAGGATTTGTCAAGCGATTTGGAGGATAAGGATGAGTCAGAGACTCTCACCGACGAGATTCCCAAGGTTCTGGAGATTGATAGTGAATGGGAAGATATTTATGACAGCACTCTCACGCCACATGATTACTCCAAGCGCGAAGAAGTTAACGGCAAAGATTTCTTAGCAGAGCAAGGAAGTCCCCCTGAAACCTTACAAGACTATTTGCGGTGGCAACTGGAATTAACCCCTTTTAGTGATTTAGATCGTATCTGTGCGACAGCCATCATTGATGCCATTGATAGCGATGGTTATTTACGTGCCTCAGTAGAAGAAATTGCACAAAGCTTAGGTGAAAATGCTATCTCTATTGAGGAAATAGAAACCGTACTCCATCGCATTCAACATTTTGATCCTATTGGCGTGGGCGCCCGCGATTTAAGGGAATGCCTACTATTACAATTAGCCGAATATGACCCTGACACTCTTTGGTTAAAAAAAGCCAAATCTTTAGTCCAAGACTATTTGGAAGTTTTGGGCACACATGATTATGCACAATTAACCAAACGCTTGGAGTTGACTCGTGAAGATTTGCGAGAAGTCGTTAAGCTTATTCAATCCCTCAACCCCACCCCTGGTGCTAAAATTGAATCCTCGCAAACAACTTATGTGATACCTGATGTTTTTGTGAAAAAAGTCAAAGGGCAATGGAAAGTCGAACTCAATACTGAAACTTCACCGAAACTGTGTATTAATGCCGAATATGCTCGTCTGACCAAACAGAAGCTTTACAATCCCAATAAGGAAAAAGGGCGTGAGGAAAAAAAATGCCTCAAAACGCTTTTACAAGATGCTCGCTACTTTATAAAAAGTTTAGAAAGTCGTTATGATACTTTACTGAAAGTGGCCATCTGTATTGTGAAACGTCAATCCGCTTTTCTTGAGTATGGTGAAGAGGCTATGAAACCCTTGGTATTGAATGATATTGCTGGGGAGTTGGAGATGCACGAATCGACCATTTCTCGTGTGACGACCCACAAATATATTCATACGCCTCGAGGTCTCTTTGAACTTAAATACTTTTTTTCCGGTCACGTTAACAGTAATCCTCGTGGCGAATATTCTGCTACTGCTATTCGTGCCATCATTAAAAAATTGATTGCTGCTGAAAATCCCGTTAAACCATTCAGTGATAATAAAATTGTTACTCTATTAGCTGAGCGAGGAATCAAGATTGCTAGACGCACAATTGCCAAATACCGTGAAGCGATGCTTATACCGCCTTCTAATGAGAGAAAACGCTTAGTTGAGAATTGAAAACATCAGGTATTTTGGAGTCCAAGATTTATCTTGGTTAATTCACAATTATTAATATAATAAAGGAGTGCATAGATGCAACTCAATCTTAGCGGTCATCACATTGAGGTGACATCTGCCCTGCGTAACTATGTTACCAACAAAATGGAACGTTTAGAACGTCACTTTGATCATGTGACTAACATGCATGTGGTTCTCAGTGTTGAAAAACTGCGTCAAAAAGCGGAAGCGACTTTGCATGTTAATGGTGCGAACCTATTTGCTAGTGCTGAACATGAAGATATGTACGCTGCTATTGATGGTTTGACTGATAAGTTGGATAGACAAATAAAGAAACATAAGGAAAAACTCAAAGATCATCGTCAATCTGAAGGAAGCATAAAACTTCAAGCGGTTGAATAGTTTTATCATGTTATCAGTTATCAGTTTTTTTTGCGTTCCCAAACGCTGTTTGGGAATGCATTCGGCAACGCTCTGGGTTGCATTCCTTTGCTCCGCGTGGGAACGAGAAAAGCTGATAACTGATAACTGAAAACGGATAACTGATAACTGAAAACTGAAAATGCAAATTTCAGACATTATTACGCCAGAACGGATATTCTGTCATGTCGAAGTGAACAGCAAAAAAGGTGTGCTTGAACACTTTAGTCGATTGCTGGCAAAAGAAATCCCTTCACTGACAAGTCACGAGATTTTCGATAGCTTATTTGAGCGTGAACATTTAGGCAGCACGGGTATAGGTAAAGGTATTGCGATTCCCCATGCCAGAGTCGCTCAATGTGATGTCACCTTAGCTGCTTTTTTACAGCTTGAGAAAGGTATCGATTTTGATGCAGTTGATAAACAACCCGTCGATTTACTGTTTGCTTTGATGGTGCCAGAACAGTCCACAGAAGAACACTTAAAAATTTTAGCCCAATTGGCTTATCTGTTTAGCAAAGACAAGTTTTGTGAAAAGCTACGTCACACCCAAGAGTGTAGCGAAAAATTTGGCTTATTAACCCACTGGCAACCGCCACCTGATTTGTTATGATCCCGCTTAGTGTTGAAGAACTCTTTAAAAATCACGCTGATGGCTTAACATTAACTTGGCTCGCAGGTAGAGGAGGTGAACATCGTGTCATTTTGTTGGAAACTGATCAAAAATTGGCTCATGTGGGTTATCTTAACCTAATTCACCCCCCCCAAATTCAAATTATCGGCCCCTACGAATTGGCCTATTTGGATGCCCTTGCCAAAAACGTTTATCAAGATTTACTTAAGCAAATCTTTGAAAACGAGAATCTGGCTTGCATTATCATGGTTGAATGCCCTGATGTTCCTTCTGATTTGCTTCAGGCCGCTGAGGAGTATCAGATTCCTCTGTTTAGAGCCCAACTGTCTGGCGAAAACCTCATTAATTATTTACATACCACAATAGCCAGACTACTCGCGCAACGCATTACTATGCACGGTGTTTTTATGGACGTGCTTGGTATGGGAGTTCTGATTACGGGCGAAAGTGGCACTGGTAAAAGTGAATTAGCATTAGAATTGGTAAGTCGAGGACATCGTTTAATTGCTGATGATGCCACCGAATTTTCCAGAATTGCTCCTGAAACGATCAGTGGTGCTTGTCCTTTATCAGGTATGAATGCCTTTTTAGAAGTGCGTGGCTTAGGTATTTTGAATGTACAAGCCCTCTTTGGTGACAGTGCCATTAAGAAAGATAAATATTTACGTCTGATTGTACACCTAGAACACATGACTTCTGAAGGTTTACAAAATGTTGATCGTTTACAAGGCGATTCAGGTGTCCGTCGCATCTTGGGTGTCGATATCCCAGAAATCCGTTTACCCGTTGCACCAGGGCGTAATCTAGCTGTATTACTTGAAGCTGCGGTACGCAACCATAGTTTGAAAAAGCAAGGCTATAATGCTGCTGATGAGTTTTGTGAACTACAACGGCAAGCTATGTATATGTCAAATTGAAACATGCCAAGTCAAGCCTCTAAAAGATTTGAAATATTTGATAATCCTAATTCAGAACGCGATTATACCATTCATATCCGTATACCTGAATTTACCTGTCTCTGTCCAAAAACGGGGCAACCAGATTTTGCAACCCTGTTTTTAGATTATGTGCCTGATAAACTCTGTATCGAATTAAAATCATTGAAAAATTATATTTGGTCTTATCGTAATGAAGGTGCATTTCACGAGGCGGTGACTAATCAAATTCTCAATGATTTAGTGCAGGCTTGTATGCCGCGCTTTATGCGTTTACGGGCAGAATTTAATGTGCGTGGTGGCATTTATACGATAGTTACCTGTGAACATTTCGCGCCTGGGTGGACTCCACCTAGGCCTGTTCATTTGCCTTAACGACGCAGAGCGTCGGTGCATGTCTCGACGCTCTGCGTCGAATAATAATAAGGAAAAGATTTTGATCAAATATTTCACGGTAAAAAATTTTCGTTCGATAAAAAATGAAAATATTCTTGAATTTGATGCACATTTAGAAAACGCTACATACCTTGCCCATCCGATAATCGGTTTTGCGGGTGCTAATGCGTCAGGTAAAACCACAGTGCTTCAATCGCTGACTTTTGTGTTATGGTTTATGCAACATTCTTTTCTCCGACTAGATAAAAATGATGAAATTCCTTGTGAACCTTTTTATACACTTTCTCAATCACCCACTGAATTTCATCTCATCTTTGCGAAAAAGGCTGAAGAAAAAATATTTGACTATGAATATAAACTGAATTTAACCAAAGAGAAAGTTTTGAGAGAAGAATTGAATTATTCCTTTGATGGAGAAGATAAGCTGGTTTATCTCCGTGAGGGTGATCAAGTTCAATTTGGTGAGAATATTAACTCGATTGACACAAAAGATTTGAGACGAAATAGCTCAATTATTTCCTTAGCTTCTCAATTTGCCTCCCAAGAAGTGGCAAATGCCTGTAAAGATTACGCGGTTCAAACCAATTTAACTTATTTGACTCTTGATGAAGACATTCTGCCATTAAGACAGAAAATGTCTTTTTTAACTCATTGGTTGGAAAAGAAAACGCTTAGCGTTCAAACCTTTTTAAAAATAGCCGATGTGGGAATAGAAGAAATTCATCTACAAAAAGAAATGATGTCATCAGAAAAAATAGCTATTTTTAAGCATAAAATAGACAATATCTTAGCGGATTTTGGGTATCATTCAGAAAGTTCTGGCACATTGCAATTTTTATTGGTATTATCATTCGCATTACAAGCGTTAGAAAACGGAGCCGTGTTGATTTTTGATGAAATCGAACTTAAATTACACCAAAATTTAGTAGCTTATTTACTAGAATTATTTGAAAATCCAGCCGAAAACAAAAAAGGTGCCCAGCTTATCTGTTCATTTCACAATACTTATTTCATGGAATTTCTAAAGCCAGAACAGCTCTGGTTTGCTGAAAAAAATGACCAAGGACAGACGGAATTATTTCCAGCAGCAGCGTTTACAGATATTAAGGATTTGTACCAAAAAGATTTAGAAATGCTTTATCGTGTAGGTAAATTTGGTGCCAAACCCCGGGATATTTAGTATGGCAAAAAGAAAAAAGATTTCTCCACGAAAAACACCGTGTAAACAAAAAACGCCATTGGAGTCCAAGATTTATCTTGGAC
>LUTY01000312.1 GCA_001640045.1 Candidatus Thiomargarita nelsonii
CCCTATCGGGTTTGCCCCATTTATGCCTCGGTTAAAATACCTTAAAACTTGTGGTTCAGTACTTAGCTCCAAAAAATCCTATATATTCCACCAGAGTGCTATGGGGTTTTCCGCTCCTGTACTAGAGCTAATCCGTTTTTTCCGTGAATCCGTTGTACTATTTTTGTCCATTCTGCCGGCTTTGGACTCCAACAACAATTACAAATATTTTAGAATCAGTGTAGTGTATAGAGGCCTTGAATTTCAAAGCCGGAGAGGACACGATGGTAGATGCGGACTTCATCAACAATGCCTTCAAATTGTTGATGTGTCTGCCAACGACCATTGACACGATCTTGATCTCCCCCAATCCATAAACCTTCAACCTTGAAAGGGCTGTTTGAACCGATGTCGATAATTTCCCGACGTAATCCATCTACATAAATTTGGGTTTGAGAAATGCTGGTGACAATCGTTAGCATGTGCCATGAGTTGTCACTCACATTAATATCGGTGTTCACCTCCTTATCATGATAATGAAGGATCAGCTTTTTTCTGAAATAAATGAGATATTCATTATTGAACGATTGATTCGCACCTGAAACTAAACCATATTTATCATCTTTGGTTTTTAACCAGAGATTCAAGGTTAACTCAGTGCCGGCAATAGCAGAAGCAGAGAGCTTAATCCTACTGTTTTTCCCATTAAAACTGTAGGCACTTTCCCGATTACCAAATCTATCCTTCACTAGAGTTGCACCATGAACTGTATGCCCATTTGGGCTTTCATCATTGCCATTAAATGGATAATAGGCGACTAATCCATTATCCAATAAATCCAGCAAGGTTAAGGTTTGGATTTTCTCCTGTAGCGCTTTAACAGTCGTTTCTAACGCGCCAATTTGCTGTTGCAAGTCTTTGATTTGCTGCTCATCGATGGGTGTCGTGTCAGCGGATGAGGTGTATGGTATCACCGTGATAATCAATGTCAATAATGCATGGGTTATTGGTTTTAACATAAAGTTTTTATCTTTCAAAATGTTGGTAAGGACGTCCAAGATAAATCTTGGACTCCGACAAGTTTAGGAGTTCAATTATAACAAAGTGAGCCGCATTGAGCGAGGTTGTTGCGGGTTGCAAACCCCGTCCGGCACAGAATAGCTTAATGTAAGGAAATTTGTAGGGTGGATCGCAGAGCAACATCCACCGGATGCGGCTAAAGATATTGACTTAATGAGGAGGGTACGGTTTTGTGTTGGGGCTCTAATAAAAAAGGTCAATTGCATGTGCCCGATAACACTCAAATCTCGTCACGCTGAGAAATCCTATTTTTCCAAAAAATAGTCAAATATTAGCACGGGCACAACTTGCAAATCTATTGTAGTTCCAAGATTTCTCGGTCGAAATGACAAAAAAGAGCTGAATCATGTTAAAATATCGCATAAATTGTGATGACGATATGAGGTATTAAACTATGTGTTTACGTACATTTGAAACTCGTGGTCCGGTCGATCCGAGTCGCAACTATGTAGTCCCACGCCGCGAAGAAATTGCTAATTTAGCTCAACGTATCAAAGAGGGACGATATATTGTTATCTTCGCGCCGCGTCAAACTGGGAAAACCACCTTTTTTCGCTGGACACTGGATGCGCTTTCCGACAAAACCTATTTTCCGATCCAACTGGATTTTGAAGAATATAAAAATCTGTCGCCAAGCACTTTCTATAGTTATCTCCACCTCGATCTGTGCCAAGAAATTTTAAACATAGCCAGACAATCGCCACCTTCAGAGGATTTGCGCCAATTTTTGGAGAACTCGAAAATCACCGATCATGTCTCAATGAGAGCTTTTTTTGAGCATCTCTCTTTTTATCTAAAAAACCAGAAGCTTGTGATCATTATCGACGAATTTGATGGTATTCCCACGGCGGCTGTCAGTGATTTTTTATATTCCTTGCGCCGCATTTACCTTTCCAAAAGCCCACAACGCTGCCCTTATAGCGTGGGCATTGTTGGTGTCAAAAATATTACTCAACTTAATTATGATCGTTCGATTTCGCCCTTCAATATCCAAGACGACTTCGCCCTGCCTAACTTTACGCTTTCACAAGTACGAGAACTCTTAGGACAATATACCAAAGAGGTAGGGCAAGCATTTGCACCAGAGGTGATCGAGAATTTTCACCAGCAGACTTCGGGGCAACCCTTTCTCGTCAACCGATTAGCGCAAATCTTGATCGAAGAGATGAAGATTCCGCTTGAGGAAACGATTAGCCTTTCTCATTTTGAATCCGCTCACAAACAGATATTGAATGAACGGAATGTTAACATATCGCATTTGACGACCAATATTCGGCAAAATCCGCGATTTGAATCGGCTTTGATGCGGATCGCTCTCAAAGAACAACCTGTGCCGTTTAATTTGGATAATGATATCATCAGTGAGTTATTTACTTACGGAGTGATTGAACCCGATTCTGAAAATAATTGTCGGATAATGAATCCGATTTACCAGTATCGGATTGTGCGGACTTTCCAACCGCTGTTCAATGGGTTAGAAGATGAGTATTTGCCGGAGGAAACCGAGGCTGGCTTTTCCGATTACTTAAGTTCTGATGGTAAAATCAACATGCGTCTGCTGTTGGACAATTTCCGTGATTTCATTGCTCGTGCTGGCTATCGGATTCTTCAAGTGCCTGAAACACCAAAAGAATTCGTAGGACAATATCTGTTATTTGGTTATCTCGATTCTTTTGTGCGACAAGTGCGTGGATTTATGTACCTTGAAGTTCGCAGCGGGCGGGGACGGATGGATTTGATTATCCTCCATCAAGGAGAAAAGTACATTGTTGAAACCAAAATTTGGGAAGGCAAAAGTCTCTTTGCAGCGGGTAAACGTCAACTGGCAAAATATCTCAAATTAGAAGGTGTCCGTGAGGGTTACTACGTTGTGTTTGATCACCGCAAAAAACCTCAAGCACAATTCGATACTGATATGATCGAGGGCAAAATGATTGTAAGTTATTGTATTGAGGTGAAGCAAAATATACCGTCTGCCGCTTAAATCACTGATAGCCGTAGGGTTCTTACGGATTAAAAACACTCATTATCTAATCTCGTGTCATCCGTAAGAGCCCTACTTATCAAAGGATCGATATAGACGGAACTCAAGGCCAATACGCGCTATAAGCACCCAAAGAGTCAAAGCCACAAATAATCAATGTCCGCCTCGGACGGGCCACACGTAGTTCGTGAACGTCTTGTCGCTGCTGTACACGCTGCCGTCGTAGAGGGTCACGCTCCATGCGCTGGACGTGCTGGACGCGCTAGACGACCAGTACCAGGACGACTGCACGCCCGTCAACGCATCACCTTCTTTCCACTGACCGGTTCCAGTTGCGTTGGAGAACGCAGGCTTCCTAAATCTATCGTCCACCATCGCCTTCCACTCATTTTTACTCGGTAAGCGCCAATCACCGGCCTTCGATCTGTCATTCAGGCCACATTGGCCATGAGCTAGTTTGGCAGCACGGAGCATCGCGGTTTCCCAATTCTGTCTGCCAAAACAATTGGCCTTTTTCAGCCAGAACAGCCCCGTCCGGTTATCTGTGACTGTGCCATCGCCCTTGTCTATGTAGCGAGGACTTAAGCTTTGGATTTGTTTGTCTTGCTTCGTTGTTTCTAACGCGCTCATTTTTTGTTGCAAGTTAGCAACGGCTTTTTTAAGAGCCTCTTGTTGCGCTTCAATCATCTTTTTTAACGCCACAATCTGTTCATTGAGTGCTTTCTGCTGGCTCGCCAACTGAGCTATTATTTCTTGCTGCGCTTGGGCTTGCGTCTTAATTTGAGCTTGCAACTTGAAAATGGCCTCTTCAAGGCATTCGTCGGGCAATTTTGGGCACTGGGGGTAATCAATTAGAT
>LUTY01000304.1 GCA_001640045.1 Candidatus Thiomargarita nelsonii
TGCTGTACCACCAAGATAAGACTGCGCCGGAGCGGCTTAAATCATATAATCTTTGGAACATCGTTAGATATCCTTTGTAGCAACGTGGGGACGCATTATATAGAAAACGGGGGCGTAATTGATAAACGGCAAATTTGCCGTTTTAAAGTAGGTAGGCGTCCAAAATTTATTTTGGACAATTAAAAAAAAGAGTGAATTGCGCCGGTAAAGAAATTATCCGTTATTGACATCAATTTAATAATATGGGTATAATATGCCGCTCTAACTTAGAGCGGCCTCCATTGCTTTGGAGGGACAACTAATAGAGGGCTAATGAATTTGAATACCGCAAAAGTGATTATTTTGTTTCTTTGTTCGATCGTGGCTATTTCCTCAAAAGCGACGACATGGGGAGGAACCCAAGTTAATGATCCAATTAAAGAAGGTGAAACTTGTGACGTTTATCAACCTGCCAGTTACGGAAGTTATATATACCACTGGTCTTCCAAATATGATCAAGTATTTTGGCCATTGACAGACGAACATGGTATTTGGTTTTGCAATAAATCAGGGTTTACTGCCTTTATAGGTGATTTTGAAGGTATTTCCGAAAATGAAAAATATGACATTACAAAATATCTTCAAAAAAATTATAAAGGGAAAGGTGATATTGAATCTAAACTGGTGCTTATTGAGGGAATTTATTCCCTAAGAAATACTGATCATAGCTTTAAAAATAAATTGCTTAGGGTTTTATCTCGCTGGTACCAAAATCTTGGTCAAATTGAAAAAGCCAATGATTATCGAAGAAAAGCGTTTGTAGATATTAAAGTTAAACTACGAACTAAGTTGCCAGAAGGACAAAAGCTTGAATACTTATATTTGGCTGCCAATTATTCTAGGTTATTTGGTGAAATAGATGAAAGTGACAAGTACATAAAGCAACTCATCACTGCCACTAAGAACCTGGAAGACAAAAAGTTAAAGGGTTTTTCAGAATATCTTACTAAGTTAGCAAATGAGACCAAATATATTCAGCCTGGTGGAAGGCTTCATCCTGAAAAATGAAGCTATGGATTATTTCTCCGACAGGCGGCTAGTTTCGGTTCGCGGAAATATCCATACCATCCAAACTTCTCTCAGCTCCAAAAAATCCTATTTTTTGAAAAAATAGGATTTTTCATGGCAAGTGGCGTTCCAAAAAATCCTATTTTTTGAACTTGTTTCGACGAAAGAGAGTGCAGCGGATTGACGGAAAGAACGAATACAAGATTTCACGATCCAATGCCATTAAATTAAGATTCGTATCGCTCGTAGTAGGCTCGTAAAAAATCCAGGTTCGATTTATCGCACAAAATATTCAAAACACCGCCGCGTCCACACCCATAATTCGACCGTTTCCAAAACAGGTTTATTCTTAGGATTTTTCATACCGCAA
>LUTY01000305.1 GCA_001640045.1 Candidatus Thiomargarita nelsonii
CCATTAACCCATAAAAAAATATCTTATTTAATATAAGAGGTTAAAAGTTTAGCAAAAAATAATCTCTAATGCGAGTTTTTTTATTAAAAATAAATAAATGATATTTTTAGTTTTAATAAGTGTTTTTTTAATATAGTAAAAAATATAATCTGATTTTATAAGAATTATTTTGTTTATCGCTTAAAAAAAATATTTTTATTCAAAGTCTTATTATTTAAAGGCCATATTGATAGTCGTTTTTTTCATTTTAAGCTGATAAATCATTAAACGCTAATATTAGTGTTATCTAATAAATAATTGATTAATAATTTTTTTATATTGCATTTTTTTCTAAACAAGCTTAAACTACCAAGCATCACAAAGAACTAAAAAGTGAAGTTTCACCCATTTTATTGTCGCCTCAATTTTATCAAACTGAATTGAGGCTGTACTATGTATCATATAAGGAGAAAGAAATGCGTTCTCGAATAGTCAGGTATGTCTTCTTGGCAGTGACTGGACTAATATTCAGTCTCCCCGTGGGGGCAACAGATGTCAATACTGCTATGTTAGTTAATACTTGTGTGGGTTGTCATGGTCCGAATGGTTCCAGTGTGGGTCCAGCGACACCTAGCATCGCCGGAATGTCGAAATACGCTTTTATTAAAGCGATGCAAGAAGGGAAAAGTAATCAGCGTCCTACGACAATCATGGGACGTATAGCAAGGGGTTACACTGATGAACAAATTGAAATCATGGCGGATTTCTTTTCTCAACAAGAATTTGTGCGTTACCCACAACAGTTTGATGCCAAAAAAGTGAAACATGGGGCACATCTTCACAATGAATACTGTGAAAGTTGCCACCGATACGAGGGTCGGAAAGATGAACATGATTCTGGTATTTTGGCTGGGCAATGGATGCCTTATCTGAAAATTAGCTTGTCAGAATTTATGACCACGGATCGCCCCTCCCCAACCAAGATGAAAAAACGTATGGAATACATGGTTCATTTTCATGGCGAAGAGAGCCTTGAAGATCTTGTTCACTTTTATGGTAGTCAACAATAAAGGAGGGTATGCTAAATGTCAAATATCACCCGTAGACATTTTTTAACCATAACAGCGGGTACAGCCGCTGCTAGCATGGTTGGTTTTCCATTTATCGCACAAGCCGCTAAAAAACAGGTCGTGGTGATTGGTGGAGGTTCTGGCGGTGCCATCGCAGCCAAATACCTTCGCATGGCAGATCCGACGATTGAGGTTACGATAGTTGAGCAGAATAAACACTACTATACTTGCTTTATGAGCAACGAGGTGTTGAGTGGAGAACGGACTATCGACCATTAACCCATAAAAAAATATCTTATTTAATATAAGAGGTTAAAAGTTTAGCAAAAAATAATCTCTAATGCGAGTTTTTTTATTAAAAATAAAT
>LUTY01000306.1 GCA_001640045.1 Candidatus Thiomargarita nelsonii
CTGAAGTTAGATGGGCGATTTTCATTTAGAAATAAGTTTTTTTAACGGTAGTGCACCACAGAGTAGTTGTCAATGAGTAAGTTCTAACTTATTCCTCAGTTGATAGTTAGAAAACATGAGAGTCATAGTTATTAATAGTTCTAGTCCTGCCATATCTCCAGATTTCAGTGAGACAATTAGAAGGTATCCAAAGAAAAGACCGATACTTAATAAGTCCAAATCATGCTTCCCAAGTCGCAATAACTGTAGTATCGTTTTAGACGAAATATAGAGTAGTATAAGTATAACTACTCCCCCGAAAATTCCGAGTTCATACAAAGCTTCTAACAGTATATTGTGTGGATATCGAGCGTATGATCCGGATATTGAAAATGCTCCAAAACCATTCCCTAATGGGTTATCCAAAAAACCATTCCATGCAATCATGTACATAGGTGTTCGAGTACTCAGTACTTCTCCACGGATTAACTGATCAGCATATGCAATAACTGAGTCGGTAAATACCCCAATCTTGATAGCAACAATAAATCCAAGTAACAATACTACAGATAATAGTATAGCCCTCTTGATTATTTTTATAATATCGCTGCCAGAAACAACGTAAAATAGATATATTGTTACCAATATAACATAAATCCAAGCCGATCTCTGCTGATACACAATCACGAAAAAGCTACTTACAACAAAAAGTGCCACGCTAAAAACAATATACTTATTATTCATAATGTTTACTAGAAAAATCACTAGTCCAGCAAGATGCAAAATGGTCATACTAATTTGGGAAAATACAACTAGATTCTTCCATTCAGCTTTTTTACTATAATCTGCAAACCAATATTCTGAATTTTGCGTACCTACGATAATTGCTACTAATGACCACAAAAGCATTGCTCTCACGAAGCCCTGCCTGAACTCCTTATTAATTGCTATTTCTGATAGTACAAGACCCACAATTGCTGGCACTATGCTTACAATAAGTGCGACTGATAGTTTACTTTCGTAATACTGGGATTGATCAAATGTAAAAGTAAAAACCTGAGTTATTTGTGAATAATCTGAATATATTATTAACAATAGAAAAAAAAACGCGACGAGTAGAAAAAAATTAAATGCGTTTCGACGCAATTTGAAATATCTTACACCCAGCAACATGGCCATAATTAGCACAAACAAACCAAGCAACCTATTGTGAATACCAAAAAACGAGAATGAATGCCCAAAGTAAGGAATACAAAGCCCTGAATAGGCTAGAAATCCGGCAAGATAAATCTTGCTTAAAGACATAGAAGCATCCTTTCCTTGTTTGTCGGTATTGTGGTACTTAACATCTTCACCATCTCCAACCCTCAATCAAACGAGTCAGATAACAATTTCATTGATAATTATTGACATTGTACTTAATGGAGCACAAGTA
>LUTY01000307.1 GCA_001640045.1 Candidatus Thiomargarita nelsonii
TATTTTACGGGGCAACCATAAAGGATTGCCCCTACAAGAACAATTGATATTGTAGGGGCAATCCCTTGTGGTTGCCCTTCTTTTAAAATACCCGATACGAAGTAAGCGAAGCTAAATAAACCAGTTATTAATAATAGGAAATCAAATAAAAATGTCATTCAACACCATAATAAACACGGCTCTAAGTACTTTATTAAAAGATGGCGCTATCGCTGATTTTCTAGTAGATAAAGCGGGCAATAAAGCCATTGCCATTTTCCAAGCCCATTTTACTTTTAGTGCTTTTGAAATCGCTAAAAGTTATCAAGATAGCTACACCTACACCATCGCTGCTATTGGTGCGGGTTTGGCTACGCCTGAGCAAAAATTTAGTTTTTTGCAAAAATTGACGCATTCTAAAGTTGAGCGCGAGTTTGCTGAGCAAATTGAGCAGCTTTATTTTCAAGATTTTGTGGCTCATCGCGGTGCTGATCTAGATAAAAAAGCTTTGCGTAATCAACTGATTGATAATATTAAACTATTATCTAAATTACCGCCCATTTTTTCGGCGGAAAAACGCAATTTAACTGAATCCGAATTAGCTGCCTTTGTTAATTATAAAGGCGGATTAGCCATTACTGATTTAATCCTTGATCAATTACACAGTTTGCCTGATTATCTTGCCGATGAAACCGTAGAAGCCTTTTTCCGCTTTAAGGATTTATTAGGTAACGCGACGCTGTTTTTTCTCCATGAGATTTTCCGCCGAGATAAGCGTACTCAAGATACTATCGCTGCCTTGCAAAGAGAAAATTTATTGCTCGATGTACGCGATATTAAAGCCACTCAAGATAAACTCGTCACGCGCTTACAAAAACAATTGGATGCTCAACAGGCGAGTGCCATGCAAGCCATGAAATTAGGGAATTTTTCTGAAGCGAGTCAAATGTCGTCACAATTGGACAGTTTGCAAAACGCTATTAAAGCGGTGCCACAAAATTTACAAACCGCTCAAGCCGCTTGGCAAAACACGCATCAGGAATGGTTGACTTTTGCTGAGCGTTTTCACAGTTGGGGGGATTTGTTGAACTCGCAAATTAGTCAAGTGTTGGCGGAAACGGAGACTTTACATTGGGAAATCGGTGCCGTTCATCAAGATGTCAAAAGCAATTTAGCTAAAAGCGAGGCAATTGCTGATGATGTTAAGGCTTTAAAACAGTCGATGGCGGAATTGCTCTGGCGATAGTGGGAACCTTATTGTATGCACCACCAGAGCAAATGGGGGATGAACACGATGGGAAACATGGTGCGAAAAACGATTTCTATTTAATTACGAGATTCCTAAAATGATAAAAAATACTGATGTAGAAAATAATCTAACGGTTATTAATCCAGAAATTACCGAAGTTATTGATAAAATTAGTGGTGCTATA
>LUTY01000308.1 GCA_001640045.1 Candidatus Thiomargarita nelsonii
CCCCCCCCCAGAAAAGAATCCCAGCCAGGTAGAGCAGGTAGTATTTAAAATATACGTTATCCATATTGCCATGATATGTAATCTCCGCACGATAATAGGTATAGATCAGCAACAGAATGGATGCTACTAAAAATAACCATGTCGCCCATCTAGCAAACCGGAAGCTTTTGGGAATAATCTTATTTTGCCCCTTTTTCTTTAGGTTCATCATCTCTCCTCTTTAATTAAAAAAGATAGGTTTCAAGGAAATTGGTGCGTGGGACGCACCCTACATAAAAGGAGTCCAAGATAAATCTTGGACTCCAAAAAGCCGGCTCCGCTGTTCCTCCAGCGACGCATACACTGTCCCGTCCGACAGCAGGTTGCTTGATCGACATAGCCGATTTTCTAATTCCCAAACTGGAGTCGGTTCATGGTAATAACAGACTTGCAATCCTCCTATTCGACGAATTTCTGGCCCCCAAGGCAGCCTATCTACCACTTCACCTTGCCCCGCAAAAGGATCGTATTCAATCTGATGTGTCTGAGCCCAATGATTTTGGTCTGATTGCTTAAAAACAGATTTTTCATAAGTCACATAAGTGTGTTTAAAAGTAAATTCTTCAACGCCATAAGCTTGCAAGGTGCGAATATATTGCCAAACCGTCTCCGTGTTATCAACGTACTCTTTGCACATCACACAAATAGCGCGGACTTTCAGCGGGCCAGTATTTTTAAAAAACTGATCAAGGCTAATGACTTTTTGACCCATTAAGGCGCGACAAGCTTCATCATCATGATGGTGTCTGGAATAGCAAATATAAGAAACGCCCGCCTCAGCCAAAGCTTCCGCTAATTCACGAGTCAAAAAACTGCCATTGGTAAAACAAGTGATTTCATTAAAATAGTCGCGTCCCTGCCGGACAAGGTAGAGTACTTCTTGAGGGCGCAGCAAAGGTTCACCTCCCCCAGTAATCACTAGCCGTTCTGCTCCCCGTTCACGGGCAAATTCATAATAGCGGCGGATGTCCACTTTTTGCCAATTCAAGCTATCGTGACGCAATGTACTGATAGATGATTTTGAGAAACAAAACAAACAGTTAAGATTGCAGGCCATGCGAACGGGTAGAACGCTGCAAGTTAAAAAGCGGCATTCATGCCATGATTCAGTCATACTTAAATCCTTTTCCAGAAACCATTTTGAGCGCCTCACAAATCACAATACGTCGCTCTGGTGCAATATGATGCCAGGCGGTACACAAATCATTTTCCGTTAAGCCAAGTTGTTGCATAGTGTCACGAGCGCGTAGCCGAATATCGCGTTGAGATGATTGTAAGGCGCGGCGTAGCGGTAAGCCCTGCTTTTCGCTGTCTTGTAATGCTTGATTGAGCTTGTTTAAGCGTTCTAAGGTATCTGTCAAAATCTCATCAT
>LUTY01000309.1 GCA_001640045.1 Candidatus Thiomargarita nelsonii
TTTTCTAAACGATCCCGCAATTTTTTCAAAGTGGCAGGGCGCAAAAATTCTATTGTGATCCGATTGAATGCGCGTTTTTTCAAGGCATTTAACACCGCCTCTGCATTGGCGCGGGGCTCAATAAAATTTGCATTGGTGGGACGACTGTGCACAAATAAGAGGTGCAGTTGTTGTTTGGGATTGATTTGAAAATTTTTTCTATCTGCCCGCTGACGACGACGGATAGAAATACGGGGTACTTCACAAATCAAGAAGTTACCGCCCTTGATGGGGTGGTGCATTAATTCCCAAGGTAAAGCTAAAATAGCGGGGTGCTCAGCACTAATCGTGAGTAGACGTCCTAAGTCCTTGTGACTTTGGAATTTTTTAAAAAGACGATGGGCTGCCCGTTTAGAGAATGCATGGTTAAATAATGCTTGACCCCAGTTGGGCAATTTTTTGACAATCCGCCCCGCAGTATCAAAGTCTATATCGGTACTGTATGGCGTGGCGTATTTTTCTAAATACCAACGGATTTGTTGATAGTCTTTGTCAATAAACGGATAGGTGAAATCTAATAATTCCGTTTCTTCATGGTTATTGTCACTCATTAAGCTAACAATAACATGTTGGGGGTCAGGAAAATGGAGATTGAGTTCTAGGGGCATTTGTTTGTTCCTTGATTTAATGTAGCTCAACATAAATATTTTAACATTTATTTTGAAAATTTATTTGGAGTGCAAGGCAAAGGTATCAAGATACGATGAAAAGTTTATGGAATAAAACGGCAAAGTGCGAAAATGATTTATTAGCGTTACGAGTGTACACGTCTAGGTTGTTAGGGCAAGAGCCCGCATTAGTGTTGCACGGTGGCGGCAATACCTCGGTCAAAGCCAATACAAGTAACATTTTTGGTGAACCTGAAGAATTGTTATATGTTAAAGGCAGTGGTTGGGATTTAGCAAGCATTGAAGCTGCCGGTTTTGCGCCCGTCAAATTGGATGTTTTAAAAAAAATGGTTATGCTGGATCAATTGAGCGATACTGAAATGGTACGTGTTCAGCGATCTGCGATGACTGATCCTAATGCGCCCAATCCCTCAGTAGAAGCTATTTTACACGCTATCATTCCTTTTAGATATGTTGATCATACCCACGCCGATGCAGTTGTTACGATTACCAATACAGAAAATGGGGCGGAGCGGATTCGTCAAATCTATGGCAAGCGTGTGCTCATTGTGCCCTATGTGATGCCCGGATTTATTCTGGCTAAAAAAATTTATGAAATGAGGATTCCGTCAATAAACTGAAACTGCTAGTTTATTGGATATTTCATCCTGATTGTCCGCCTCAAAAGAAAAGGCGTTTTCGGAGAAAATACGGTTATCTTCATCATCCAGGCGCAGACGATTTGGCTCTTCTTCAGCATCATC
>LUTY01000310.1 GCA_001640045.1 Candidatus Thiomargarita nelsonii
AACTAAGTACTGAACCATAAGTTTTAATGTATTTTGGAGTCCAAAGCGGCAGCGTAGGAAACATACGTCCAAAGCTAAAGCTTTGGACTCCAAAATACCAAAAAATTCCTGATTCAGTACTTATTGTGGCACAAATTTTCCATTAGCCCACGAAGGAGCCGCAATCACCTCACCTAGATTCGCCTCCATCAACTTCTCTCTCGCCTCCAACAAACGAGTCACTAAAGCAGGCTCTGCTTCAGCATAAGCCGACTCATCTTCTACTCGTTTCACCACTATCCCCAAAAGTTCAGTAATCGCATTACCAACCGAATTTTGAGAAATCGTCACAATCAAACGCCCTTCATCATCACGATAAAGCAATTGTTTATAAGCCGGGCGCCAGCGAATTTCATTCGCAAACAATGGATCTTGGATCACCTGTTCTCTGAGATCGCGAGCGACACGTTGAAATCGTCCACTCTCTAACAATACTTCACTTATTTGATGAGGAAAATTAGCCCGCGCTGGCACTTGTGGATCCCCAGTAGACACCAAAGAAAAAAAGGTGCGATAAAAATCGAGAAAACCTAATAGCACCTGCTCATATTCATACCAAAAATACTGATCTTTAAGTTTCTCAGCACCCCCTTTGACTTCCCAACTGGGCAAGCCTTGTGGATAACCCGTTAACTTAATAGCAGACTCACTGGTTGAAATCGGAGACAAAATTTGCAAGTCTAAGATTTCTAAAAATTCGTGATAAACTCCGCTTAAATGCCGCAAAAATAAACTATGATGTCCACTATCAGTCAAATTGGGATCAGCCGAATTGGCATCTTTAGCACTTTCCAAATCCGCCATCGGAAACACCATAAAATGGTTATGGATCATACGAATACTGGGCACCCCAGGCTTATTCAGTGGCCAAGTCGCATCTAAGCTGGCTTCACCACAAAGAATTAAGTGTTGCGCGGGATCAGGGTATTTTGCCAGCATGTAATCAAACAAAATACGAGTCATGTTATTCCAAACTTTCTTTTGTTGACGAGACATCTGATCACGTCTGACTGGTCGCCCCAATGGATCTAAGATACGTTTGGAAGTGTCCAAAATGATTGAAGTATCAAATTCGATACTGTGACCAATCAACTTGCGATACATCAACAGGTTTTCAGGTGTCCGAAATAAACCGTTTTCTTCAGCTAAATTTTTTAAATTAGCCGGACTGTTAAAAAATTCCACGGGTGCCATACCCTGTGGAATCGTCAGAGACATTTTCGGGCGAGGGGTGATAATTTCCCTTGCGGCTGACTTCATATTACTATTCCTTTCAATTAATAGACAAAGACGTGCAAGTCAATTAAACTAGAGGCGATAGACATACTTCAAACCGTGTTATTGCGAGGCTCATTGACTCGTGGAGAAGCTG
>LUTY01000311.1 GCA_001640045.1 Candidatus Thiomargarita nelsonii
CTTGGCATCGTCAATATTTCCTGACCACGCTTGATATCCCATAATGTGATATTTCCCGGTACCTGATTGCTTGAAGAGGCAAGAATACGCCCATCCGAATTGAAAGCAAGCTGAGCGGCAAAAAGATTTTCTCCTTTTAAAGTACGCACTTCTTGCCTGGTATTGACATCCCAAAATTTGATCGTATTGCCCTCTGAACCCGATACCAAAGTAGTGCCATCGGGACTGAATGTGACAGAATTATGCTCTCCATGCCCTTTAACAGAAAAAGTGTGTAGTAACTGAGCCGTGTTGACATCCCACAATTTAATCGTTTCATCCAAACTCACTGAAGCAAGGAGACTGCCATTGGGGCTAAATCTTATATCTAACACTGTTTTGCTATGCCCTTGTAAGTTGGCATAGAGTCGAGTGGGTAAAAGGCTCGGATTGTAG
Source organism: Candidatus Thiomargarita nelsonii (assembly GCA_001640045.1). Classification (GTDB taxonomy): domain Bacteria; phylum Pseudomonadota; class Gammaproteobacteria; order Beggiatoales; family Beggiatoaceae; genus Thiomargarita; species Thiomargarita nelsonii_A. Next base: position 436 of record LUTY01000311.1, read on the forward strand.
AGTGCCCATTTTTGATCAAGCCCTATCAATACCTGTCTGCTGACTTTTATCTGATCTCCCACTGTTTCCAGATAAACATACACAGGCTTTTCTTGTCCTTCTCCCCAAAGTGCTTTAGCATTATGTCGCTCTACCAAAAGGCTGCTGTTTTCAGGCAAACCAAACTCTTTTGCCCACGCTTGCCATTCGATACGCATCGGAAAAATCCGATTATTAATGTCATAGTCAGCTTTATCTAAATAGGCGACACCTGCTTGATAAAGCGGATCATGTTGCTGCACCGCTTGGTTAAAACGCGCCACTAATGGCTCGCGGTTTTCTGATAATTGTTTCAAGCGTTCTTGAAATTCGGTGTCGGTTTCAAAACTCTCGCGCTTTTGGGAAAAATTAATCCTTTCTCCAGTAAAAAATGGTACCTTATCAAGTAGCACAATTTCCTTGGAAATCAAGACATCATCCGTTATTAACACATCCAGCGTTTGAGTTTCCTTGCCATTGGCTCTGATTTCAATGTGGTGTTTGCCGGCTGGTAGCTTGATGACAATGGGTGTCATATTGACTTTGAGTTCAGCATTTACATAAATTTCCACCTCTGCTGGCACGGTAGTCACTGCTAGTGCGCCTTCACCCGCTTGCACGGATAGGCATAAACCGAATAGGGCAAATAATAAAGTGTGAGGCAAGGGCATGTCTGCCAAATCTTCACGTATAATGACAATAGTTAAGCCGGCGGGACCGATATTTTTTTGTGCGCCCGCATAAATCAGTCCATATTTGGAAACATCCAAGGGACGCGATAAAATAGTTGACGACATATCTGCCACTAAAGGCTTATCAGCAACATCAGGAATGGTGTGAAATTCCACACCGTTTATAGTTTCATTGGGTGTATAGTGGACATAAGCGGCATTGGGATTCAATGAACGTCATATATCACTTTCCTTCCGCGCAAGCGTATAGCAGTCGGTATTAACTC
>LUTY01000321.1 GCA_001640045.1 Candidatus Thiomargarita nelsonii
AAAAGTTGCCCACCTTGGCAAACTTATTGCATAAAATTATTACCAGAATAATCAGACACTTAGAAAATGTCATTTTTACTCCACCCCCCGATTTTTGCCTTTGGCCAAAAACTGGGCACCCTACTGATTTCAAAGCGATTTTTTTTTAAACTCTTACTTTAGAGAGGCTATAGAATTTGATATTTTAAACGGCCTTTTTAATTTATCAAGGCCAAACTCAAACTCCAAGCATTTAAGTGGCGGCTATTAAAACATAATCAAAAAGTAATTGCAATACCTTTTTATACTTGTTTAAACTTATTTTTTATCAGTGTATTTTATATAATTATATGAAATATAAATAATTATTCGTTTTTGTTGAAATTGAAAAAAATTGGGGAGTCCAACTATTTTTTTATAACAATATGATTATTAAACATTATTTTTTTTTGAACCCCAGACGATAAAAAAAATAAATTAGTCAATTAGAAATTTTTTTCGATCGTTTTTATCAATTCACCTCAAAAACACGCCAGTCCCATTTTTACTAGCTTCTGAGATTTTTAGGCTCATTTTTGGACATCTAAATTAAATCAAGGACACCTAAACCTCGCGCCACCCTTTTTGTGAGCCCAAACATCCAAACTAAAGTTTGGACTCCTAAACCCCTTTTTTATGTAAAATACTTTCTAAAATAGGAAGTTTCTTGCAAAAAAAATGTTAACCTCAACTGAAAAACTCCAACAAGCCGGCTTTGCCTCACGGGTATTCACTGAGAAAGACTTAGCCCGTGTTTTCGGCGGAACGCCCGCTCGAAGATATGGGCTCGTCAATAAAGCCCTTGCTAAAGGTGAACTCATTAGAATTCGTCGCAGCGTGTACATCCTCGCCGAAAAATATCGTACAATCAAATTGAGCCAATTTTTTGTGGCAAGTCGGACAATCTATAAGAGCTATGTCTCTTTTGAAAGTGCCCTATCGTATCATGGTTGGATTCCAGAAAGAGTGACAATCGTCATCAGTGTGATTAATAAAGGGCGGACTCGAAATTTTGAGACACCCTTGGGCGAGTTTAAATATGTTTATTTGCCCGTGAATGCGCTTGAATTTTTAAACGGCGTTGCGCGTCAGACGATCAATGGACAAGCGTTTTTCATAGCAAAACCTTTGAGGGCATTGGCTGATTATGTATATGATAGAAAAATAGAATGGATGGGTATAGATTTTTTATTGGAAGGACTTCGCATTGAAGCTGAAAATCTTAATAGGCTCAGGTTTGATGATTTTAAAGAAGTGTTGCCCGTTTTTCGCGCCAAGCGTGTCCGCTCATTTTTACAAGTATCTAGCACAACGGATTAACGGAATAAACGGATTTTTTTCGTAGTCATTCACCGTCAAACCTTGATTCCGGCACCTTGGCTTTAGTTTCGGGAAATCGCTCTGCTCATTCCCGAAACAACTAAATTTAGCACACTAAACTGTAAACTACTTTTGAAGGGTGCCGATAATTCCATTGGTAAATTGTTAGAATTGTCATTTAAACATCATCCTCATAAGAAACTTATAATCAAACTGGAAATTGATATAAACCCGCCAGCGGGTTCGACAACGGAAATGAAGTTTTTAGATTTTCCGCTGGATTTTCCGATTGAAATTCAAGACATGTCCAGCAATTTGGCGAGTAAGAGCCATACCCTCTTGTGTCGCTCTCATCTCAAAGGCAGATATTGGTACGATTTTCTTTGGTATATCAAAAGAGAAATTGTCCCCAATTTTCATTTACTGACCAATGCACTTGAACAACAAGGCGCTTGGGCGGGACAAGCTATTGAAGTGACACCGAGATGGTATATTGAGAAGCTTGAAAGCCAGATAAAAAGCATTAATTGGGAAGCGGCGAAAAAAGATGTTGCTCCTTTTCTCAGAATAGGGGAAAAAAAGACGCTGGCACTTTGGAGTACAGATTTTTTTATAGAGAAACTGGAAAAACTTAAAAACACGCTATTCAATTATCAGTGAACAATATCTTTTAACAGGCATCCTAGATGGCGCGACAATGCCATATCGTGCCGCTCATGTCGGGTGGATTAAGCGATAGCGTATCCACCGATATTTATATATAAATCAGGTGGATAGGCTATCGCTTAATCCACCATACCATGGTTGGTTTTAGGCGACACGATATGGCATTGAGATGGTGCGAGGAAAGCTACTTTTAATTAAAAGAGCCAGCCGAGGAGTAGGCGATTTATCGCCTACCATGATTTTTTTATCTCCACCCCAATATCCGATGACAAGCAAACACTGATTGTCTGGCTCTGTTCAGACTTATTGCTGCGAAATGCCAGTTTACGTCCTAGCACCGATGTCACTGATTTACAAAAAGAACTAGAAAAACACTTAGGGGTGACATTATCACCTCGAAAAACCACTGATAAATTAAAGAAGATGAAACTTTGAATTGTCGTCACCCACAGATTTTGCACCTGACTATCGACTGGGCACCGCTTGGTCCTCGATGTTCAAGTTTTTTGTCGCTGTGCTGAGTACAACGAAAGTTCAACAACGAATAAAAACCCTCAAGATGAACTTTCGCACCGCGTAGTGACTTCGTATCAAGAGCCTCAATGCTCTCAAGTCCTCATGCGGATTTTAAAAAAATAGGATTTCTTTGAAAGTTGAAAAAGGCAATTCTCCTTAACTTAATGGCATTGGGTTTGCAACCCCGTCCAGCATTTTATTATTTTTATAAAAAATCAATATTTTAATATTAACTTAATGGCATTGGGACGTGTTAGAATTCAACGATTGGATAGAAGACTATCAAAACACGACCGGCAATGAGGTCGTTTTGGTTATGGACGCTTGCTATTCGGGTGTTTTACTGGAACAACTGATTGCCACGGACCGCCTCCTCATCAGCAGTACCGGGGACGGTTTGGCTTACTTTGATCGGACCAATAAACAAGGCTTCAGTCGCTTTTTTGCCAAAGGATTGCTCAAAGGCATGAATTTCCACGAAGCCTTTGAATATGCTCGTGACAAACAAAACAAACTGTTAGGGGATATCTCCAACTTGTCAGCCGGTTCAAGCCCGGTGAGTGGAAACATTAGCCAAGTTCCCCAATTCGACGATGATGGTAATGACGGTCAATGGCTACGCCGGCTTTGCCTCAATGGCTGCTTTGTGACCGGTGACACTACTTTAGAGATTGAGGGGCTCACAACTTCTACTACTTTACAAGCGGGTCAATCTTTGTCGCTCTCTGCGAAGGCGGTGCTTGCACAAGGTGAGATCACCCGTGTTTGGGCAGTGCTTCGACCGCCTAAAGTCAACCTGGTTATGGATAGCAATGGCACGCCAATTTTAGCTTTTCCACGTTTGCTCCTCTCTCCCACCGAGGAAAAAGACATTTGGGAAACGACTTGGCGTGAGGCGGTGTACAACGGCGATTACGAAATCACTTTTTATGCCGAAGACAATCAAGGCAATATCGCCAGCAGCGAGAATCATTTAGTTATCAGTGTGATAGGCGGAGTTGATTCACCAGCAGAGGCGAATGTACAAATCGTCTTGGAAAAAGACAGCTATCACCGCGGTGAGACTTTCAAAGCCGAATTGATTGAAAACTTAGGTTGGGGCTATGATTTATATGCTGCGGTTGTGTTGCAGGATGGCAACTTTTTGGCGTTCAAAAACACTAATGATTTTGCTGCTGTCAATTTAGCTGCCAAGTGGGAGGGGCAAAGGAGGCAAAATAGTCCATTGACTTTACTGGATTTGACGCTGCCGGATAATTTGCCAACGGGTGAATATTGTTTGTATGGTATTTTGTCGCCGGAGCGGGAGAATGTGCTTGAGACGTTGAATTTGAATTTGTGGGTGTGGACGCAGCGGTGTTTTGAGATAATT
>LUTY01000313.1 GCA_001640045.1 Candidatus Thiomargarita nelsonii
TCCGCGCCGAAGTCCCTCTAGGCGAAATGTTTGGCTACGCTACGGATATGCGTTCCCTAACACAAGGCCGCGCCACTTACACCATGCAATTCGCTAAATACAACGAAGCGCCAAGCAGCGTAACTGAAACGGTTATCAAGAAAAATAGCTAAGCAACAATTGAACTGTGATTGAAAATGATTGAGAACAAATCAGAATAATCACAGTTCAGAATTAAATAACTATATAAAAAACTATGACAAACCAAAGAATACGTATCCGCCTAAAATCATTTGATCACCGCCTCCTCGATCAATCTGCCCGAGAAATTGTCGAAACCGCTAGACGAACAGGTGCACAATTACGAGGTCCAATACCCTTACCGACAAAAAAAGAAAAATTCACTGTATTGATCTCACCTCACGTCAACAAAGACGCACGAGATCAATATGAAATACGCACTCACAAACGCCTGCTAGACATCATAGATCCAACTGACAAAACAGTTGACTCTTTAATGAAACTAGACTTGGCTGTCGGTGTTGACGTACAAATTAAACTAAATTAAGTTTTGCCCAGAGAGGTCTTTAGAGCTAGTCATTTTTCTGAAATTCTATAAGTTGACGCAATACCCAATATTGTTGTAACCTATCGCGCCGATTTTGGACTATAGTGCTCCTAAATGATTTGTAAATTTAAAAATCCTATTTCTTGAAGAAATAGGATTTTTTACACCAGCAATAGACAAAACCCATATAGTTATCCAGAAAATTTTTTTCCTTTGTAAAGACCTCAGAGGTTTTCAAAACCTCTGAGGTCTGGGCCAAAATTTATCTGGACAAGTATAACAACTCGTTTACATCAGTACAAAGGACAACAAAAAAATGCCCATTGGAATTATCGGACACAAATGTGGAATGACCCGAATATTCACGGAAGACGGCACATCCATACCCGTGACCGTTATTGAAGCAACACCCAACAGAGTCACCCAACTGAAAACCAAAGAAAAAGATGGCTACCAAGCCATACAAATCACCTGTGGTAGCAAGCGAGCCAAGCGGATTAATAAACCTACCAGTGGACAGCTCGCCAAAGCTGGCGTAGAAACAGGGCGTGGTTTTTGGGAATTTCGTTTAAACGATGACGAAGATAGCCAACTTGGTGCTGAGATCAAAGTAGACATTTTTGCACAAGGACAAAAAGTCGATGTCAGCGGCACGACCAAAGGCAAAGGCTTTGCCGGTCCTGTCAAACGTCACCACTTTAAAACACAAGATGCCACCCACGGCAACTCTCTGTCACATCGTGCCCATGGCTCAGTAGGCCAAAACCAAACGCCTGGACGAGTCTTTAAAGGCAAAAAAATGGCAGGACATTTGGGCAGTGTACAACGCACGGTACAAAACCTTGAGATAGCACGAGTAGAT
>LUTY01000314.1 GCA_001640045.1 Candidatus Thiomargarita nelsonii
TTGCAATTAAAAAAATTCATAACAGACCTGCGGGATTGCCAAAACCCCGCAGGTCTAGGTTATTTAGGGACTAGTCTAATGATAGCCATTTACGGCATGAGAGGACGGCATTGAGAAAGTCTACCTCCACAGGCGGTGCTAAAACTCCGCTTTTGGCAAGGACGCAGTGTTTTCTAGCTCAGGAGGCAGCATCAAACTCCTCATCGCAGTACCAGCAGCCACCGAGGGCAACCCATCTATGTTTCCTGTGACCATATGCAGGGCGGGATAATTATGCAACTTAACCCAATTGCTGTTGTTCATCATGACCCAGATACCGAATGGGGCACCAAAGCTAATGATCACGTCGTCTTGACCGTTACGGTCTAGTTCTCCTATCACCATGAACTCGGCTGAGCTTATGAAGGGAACCCAACTGCTGTTGTTCATCCTGACCCAGAAGCCGTAGGGATCACCAAAGTCGATAATCACATCGTCTTGACCGCCTCCGTCTATATCTCCCGTGATCATGCTCTCCGGCGACAGTGAGTGTAACGCTAGCCAAGAACTGTTATTCACCCGTAGCCAAATACCATAGCTGGGGCCAAAGTCGATAATGACCTCGTCTTGACCGTTACCATCTAGGTCTCCCGTGACCATGCTCTCCGACGAGAGTGAATGCAATTTTTCCCAAGCACTGTTGTTCATCCACAGCCAAATACCAGAGCCAGGACCAAAGTCGATAATCACATCGTCTTGACCACTATCGTCTATATCTCCCGTGACCATGCTCTCCGGCGATAAGGTATGCAATTGAACCCAAGCACTGTTGTTCATCCACAGCCAAATACCATAACTGGGGCCAAAGTCAATAATCACCTCGTCTTGACCATTATCGTCTATGTCTCCCGTGACCATGCTCTCCGGCGATAAGGTATGCAATTGATCCCAAGCACTGTTGTTCATCCACAGCCAAATACCATAACTGGGGCCAAAGTCAATAATCACCTCGTCTTGACCATTATTGTCTAAGTCTCCCGTGACCATGCTCTCGGCTGAAAGCGAATGCAGGGAAGTCCAACTGTCGTTATTTAAGTAGGCATAGATACCGGTGGGAGGCCCAAAGTCTATAATAACATCATTTTTAAATGGCAAAACACTTGGCTCTAGCACATGCAAGGTGACGGGAACCGCAATCTCAGGATTCGCAGGATCATTGGAATCCACGTTGATATCGACCGTGTAATCCCCAACCATCAGCCCCGTGGCATCCAACCGCACGGTCAATTCCACCGACCCGCCCGGAGGAATCTCACCCGAAAGTTCCCCTTCCAGCTCAATCCAGGGTGGGAGCGCTATCTCCATCAAGGTGTTGAGGTTCAGACGACCGCCCGTCACCGTCCTACCTGCCATAGAGGCCACCGGATCA
>LUTY01000315.1 GCA_001640045.1 Candidatus Thiomargarita nelsonii
GCCACGGCAAAAACTAGAGAAATCAAATGCTCGATAATCCCCGTTACTTGCTAAAGAAGATGGATCGAACCATAGAGATTTTTAACTCACTTTCGATAAGTTGACAACGCCCGTGTTCGAGACTACTTTATTAACCACCTTTTTTGCGCTTGGTGCGACAATCGCTTGGGGCAGCGGTGATTTTAGCGGCGGATTGGCTGTCAAAAGACACAATGTATATAGTGTCCTGTTAGCCGCTCAGCTTATCAGCTTCATCCCGCTTTTGCTTTTGGTGCTTTCATTTGAATTTATCGTTCCCCAAACCGCTGATTTATTGCTCGGTGGTTTGGGTGGTGTGTGCAGCATGATTGGGCTACTCAATCTGTATACGGGCCTAGCTAGAGGCCGTATGAGTATTGTTGCCCCACTTGCAGCCATTACCGCCAGCGTGATTCCTGTGTTAATCGGTATTTTAAGCGATGGACCACCAACGACTGTGCAGAGCATTGGATTTATCATTGCGCTCGTAGCGGTCTGGTTTCTCTCTAGTGATGGTCAACGGCTAGAAGCGACAGCTATTGAATTACGTTTTGCCATTATTAGCGGCGTTGGATTTGCTGCTTTTTATGTTGCCATTGACCGCGTAAGCGGTGATACCGCCTTGTGGCCGGTTTTAGCGGCTCGTGTTGCCTCACTTATTGCGCTTTCGCTTTATACCATAAGCCGTCGTAAGTGGCACACCCCAACACGGTCATTATTGCCGCTTATTGCATTGGTAGGTTTGCTTGACACAGCGGGTAACTATTTCTTTACGATGGCGACCCAAGTTGGTCGGTTAGACGTTGCCACCATCGTTTCCTCCTTATATCCAGCTATCACTATCATGCTTGCGTGGCTTATCCTCAAAGAACGCTATTTTGAAGCTACGTTCAATAATCAAGAGCAATGATTTTGAAGACTATTGGAACTTTCACTTGAAACAGGAAATTATGCCTCAAAATATCAAGAGATTGACCAAGTTTACTCGGCTTTCTCATGAGGGTCAAAAAGGAACGGCACCCATTTAATTAGCCATACAAAAACAAGCACGGGACTTTCAATAAAAGCAAAATTGGATGAAAGAATTTATCAAAAAGGAATTAAAGTGACAGACAATGAACTTGAAAGTATTAATTTAGAAGGCTCAAATTTTCATGGAGAATGGAATTATAAGATCAGTCCTCAAAAGCCGTCATAATGTACCACTTATTTATTTTCAGATACTTCTTACTGAAAGTACATTTTGTGCGGAATATGACAGTTTATCCGATGTGGTGTCGTTTAGGCTTGCACTCGCGTTGATTATGCATGAATGGTCATTACACAGTTTGGGTAAGCTAGGCAGCTGAATACACTGCTGATACCGATGAGGAAAAACGATGCTAATTGA
>LUTY01000316.1 GCA_001640045.1 Candidatus Thiomargarita nelsonii
TCAATTTCTGGTAAGGCTTTACGGTCAATTTTGCCATTGGGTGTCAGTGGTAAGCCTTCGAGTACGGTGAAATGACTGGGTACCATGTAGTCGGGTAAGCTGGCTTGAAGTCGGTTTTTCAAGGAAGCCACTAAGTCATTGGGTTTTCCATCCGTGGTGAGGTAAGCGACTAAGCGTTTGTTATCATCGGCTTCGTACAGTGTGACTACGGTTTCTTTAACGGCTGGGTGTTGACGGTTTCAATTTCACCTAATTCTATGCGGAAACCCCGTAGTTTGATTTGGTGGTCGATACGTCCTAGATATTCGAGGTTGCCATCAGGGAGCCAGCGAGCTAAGTCGCCGGTTTTGTAGAGGCGTTCGGTTTTGCCGAACAGTTCGACTTCGATGAATTTTTCGGCGGTGAGTTCGGGGCGGTTGAGGTAGCCGCAGCCAACTTGAATTCCAGCAATACATAATTCGCCTGGTACGTTAATTGGCATAATCTGATGGTTTACATCTAAAACATAGAGCTGCGTATTGGCAACGGGTTTTCCAATCGGAATCAAAGAGTATGCCTCTTCACTTTGACACGGCCAGTGACTTACATCCACTGCGGCTTCTGTGGGGCCGTAAAGATTGTGTAATTCAATGTTAAGGTCGGCAAAGTGGGCAAAAAATTGCTGTACGAGTTCAAAACTTAAGGCTTCACCACTACAAATAACTCGTTTCAGGCTATGGCAATTATTCACATCGGCATGGCTTATGAATGCCTGTAGCATGGAAGGCACAAAATGCAACACGGTCACTTTATGTGTGGCAATCACCGAAGCCAAATAAGCTGGGTCTTTGTGCCCTTCAGGTTTGGCGACAATTAAACCGGCCCCGGTTAGTAATGGCCAGAAAAATTCCCACACAGAAACATCAAAGCTGAAAGGCGTTTTTTGTAAGATACGATCCTGAACGGTAAGCTGATAAGTCTCCTGCATCCACAACAAACGATTCACTATTCCAGTATGAGTATTCATTGCGCCTTTCGGCTTCCCCGTCGATCCAGACGTATAAATCACATAAGCCAAATCCATCGCCTGGCGACGAACTAAAGGATTCTCACTCGGCAGGTTCGCTGTATCCACCTCATCCAAACACACCACCACACAATCCGCTTCCAACTCATCTAATGACAACTGTGCTTTCAGGTGGCTTTGAGTTAGCAATAACGGAGCCGCACTGTCATCCAACATATAACGAATACGAGCGGGTGGATAGCTAGGATCAATCGGTACATAAGCCCCCCCTGCTTTGAGAATTCCCAATAAACCAATGACCATGGCAAATGAACGTTCAACGGCAATCGCAATGAGATCGTTATCAGTACCGTTCTTGAGCTTGAGTAGATAATGGGCCAGCTGATTGGCTTT
>LUTY01000317.1 GCA_001640045.1 Candidatus Thiomargarita nelsonii
GTGTCTTTGATTAATATCTCTTGCACCGTTGGATATAATTCTGAGTAGACTTTGACTTCTAATCGCCCCGTGCTATCATCCAAAGTGATAAAAGCCATACGCCCACGCTGATTAGTCATGGTACGCAAATCAATCACCCAACCGGCAACTCGCAGCGTTTTTTTCTTCTCTGTTGGTCTAATATTGCTCAGTTCTATATGAGGCGCCAGTTCTGGTAAATAAGCTTTAATGGGATGCCCACTTAAATAAAGGCCTAAACTTTCCTTTTCTCCCTTCAACAGTTCCCTGTCGCTCCACGGCTTCACATTCTGAGCAAACAGCGGCTTTTCTTCAGTCGATTTTTGGGCGTTATTGCTCAAGGCAAATATATCATTTTGCCCGGTGGCTGTATCATTTGAATGTCGTTCTGCCATTTTGATGGCATTCGCTAATGAAGCGAACATCACGGCTCTATTTGCCCCTAATTTATCGAAGGCACCTGATTTAATTAAGGGTTCTAACAGGCGGCGGCTAACTTTGCGTAAATCAACGCGACGACAAAAATCAAATAAGTCAGTAAAATCTCCGTTTTTATCACGCTCTGTCACAATGTTATCAACGGCTGCCTCACCCGCGCCTTTTATCGCGCCTAATCCATAATTAATAGATTGATTTTGGTCTTCAGTCACCGTGAATTTGTAATAACACGCATTGATGTTAGGTGGCAATATATTAAGCTTCATGGTGCGACATTCTTCAGTCAACATCACGACTTTATCGGTGTTATCCATATCCGCCGATAATACGGCTGCCATGAAGGCGGCGGGATAATGGGTTTTGAGCCAGGCTGTTTGGTAGGAGACGAGAGCGTAAGCTGCGCTATGACTACGGTTGAAGCCGTATGCCGCAAAATTTTCCATTAAATCAAATATATCAGTCGATTTTTTTTCATTAACCCCTCGTGCTACGGCACCTTCTAGAAACACCGTTCTTTGTTCCGCCATTTCTTTAGGATTTTTCTTACCCATACAGTTATGGGCAATAAAATCATTAGCAACAAAGTTATGGGTTTCTGGAATACTTAAATCGAAGACTTCTTCCTTGCCAATATACTCTATAGAAACAATCTCGTCCCAAAAAACCTCCGATTCTGAAATATCACTACTGTGAGTGATTGGAAGTGTTTTAGCTAAACCGATGCGATCTTTAACCTTAAAATCGTTTAACGGCTTCCATCCTAACAGCGTGTAAAAAAGATGATCGTCAGTTGCTCTAATTTTGCGGTGAGTTTTAGTTGTAATCTCCCAAACATCCCTAATCCCATTAGGATAAATTGCCGTAATGGGTTGCTGAGTTATTTTTTGCGTTTCTAGGTTCAGGCAAAAAACCTTACGCCCTAACCAATACTCAGGTTTTAACGCGATTT
>LUTY01000318.1 GCA_001640045.1 Candidatus Thiomargarita nelsonii
GATTGTAGAGATATTCTCCGCTATCGTGCAAGGGATGTTCTGGCACAAATCTATAAGAAACGGTTTCCATCTTATTGTTCTGCCAGATGTTTTGCAAATCTTGCTGAGTAGGCACTAAAACTTCAGGGTGATAATCCTTGCGCGAGAGCAATAATTCGACCGCCACATCAGTTGGCTGTAGATCATTTAAGCGCACAGCAACTTGTATGTTTATTGATTCACCACTGGTCATTTGTATCTGTGGTGCTGACAATGGGCGAGCTTCTACGCCACTCCACTTGGCCCTGACATTGGCTTTCCAATGAGCTAATGTCTGGGCTATGGCATAATTGTCGCTGTTCAAGCGCCTACCTTGACGACTGGCAGGCAGGTAAAAATCACTCAAGTAGTCTTTGAGCATCCGCTGGGTGTTAAAGCGGGGGAGTATCGTCGCCATAGAATGTTTGGCCTTTTTAACCCAGCCTTCAGAATAACCGTCTTTTTCTCGATCGTAGTAAAGTGGAATCACATCATCTTGCAAAACTTCATACAGGCTGCGGGCATCTTCATTATCACGCAACTCAGGATTGTCATGGTGTGGAGACGGTTTAATCGCCCAACCATTCTCTCCGTCATAACTTTCCGGCCACCAACCATCAAGTACACTGAGGTTGATGCCCCCATTGATAGCCACTTTCATGCCAGAAGTCCCACTGGCTTCTTCGGGATACACGGGGTTATTGAGCCACACATCAACGCCAGATACTAAACGCCGTGACAGGCCCAAATCATAGCCTTGCACGACCAGAATTTTACCCATGAATTCGGGCAGACAACTTTTATTGTAAATCAGTCTCAGCAAGTCTTGCCCTGGTCCATCAGCGGGATGGGCTTTGCCGGCAAAAATAAATACCACGGGCTTTTGAGTATCATTGATGATAGTCCGCAATCGGTCGATCTCCCTGAGCAACAGGCTGGCACGTTTGTAGGTGGCGAAGCGGCGTGCAAAGCCAATGGTCAGAATATTGGGATTCTTGGGATCAATGTATTTGAGTAAACGCTCCAAATGCGTTTCTGAGATTTGATAAGGTAAATGTTGGGCGGTCAAGGTATCGCATACCTTGGCCAACATACGTGATTTGACCGTTTGCCTGATATTCCAAAATTGTTGATCAGGGATGTTTTCTATCGCTTGCCAAAAATCGACATCACACTGACGCTTGCGCCATTCTATCCCTAATGATTCATCAAATAAGTTAGTCCATTCCCGTGCCAACATAGATGGCACATGGACACCATTAGTGACATGGCGTATTGGATTTTCTTTGGGGGCAATTTCGGGCCAAAATTTGGCACAAATTTTAGATGATACGTCGCCATGAATACGACTGACCCCGTTCCGATGCCGTGAGCCTTGAACGGCTAA
>LUTY01000319.1 GCA_001640045.1 Candidatus Thiomargarita nelsonii
GATCTCAATAGCAGCGATTGTCTACAAAAATATCATGCCTGTGGGCAATATGAAGCACCTAACAGCATTTGCACGATGGATATTAACCCATGTGGAAATCCGAGCCATTGCAAGTGTCCTGAGGGTTATGTTTACGATCAGGCCGTTGGAAAGTGTATTATTGACAAGCTGTCCATGGCCTCTAGCCCGGGTGCCCCCATCGAATCGAAGTGTGCTGTCAATCCCAATAGTATTTGCACCAGGGATATTAACCCATGTGGGAATCCGAGCCATTGCAAGTGTCCTGAGGGTCATACTTACAACCAGGTGATTGGGAAGTGTGTTACTGACTTAAGATAGTGTCACGGCGAGCGTAGGTAGAAGGAGACGTAACCCATTATATAGGCATCCTAAATGAATTGTAACACGACGCTCAGAGGTTTTCAAAACCTCTGAGGTCTTTGCCACCACAAATCATTTAGGGCTCCTATAACTCTAACTCGATGATCAAGTTTTTAATTCACTTTGAATCGCGGCAATCCCTTGTGGTTGCCCTATTACATCAAACGGAGGTCACACTCAAGCGTAGGATGTGCCCCGCGCACATTTCAAGCCAAGATACCGTCTTAAAAGCGAACCGAGATACAAGGGTGGGCAACAAAAAACACGTTGCCCACCCTACAGAAATGTTAATAAATTTACTTAATTTGTGTGCTTATTAAAAGCGCGTAGGTTTCTCGTTCCCAACCTCCGGTTGGGAATGCCTTCCTCGACGCTCTGCGTCGGATTGAGAAAACATAAACGTTTATTATCAACACCTAGAGGTAACTTATGACAAAAAAACGACGATTCATTCTAGCAGCCACACTGTTGGCACTCTTTTCATCACCACTATTACATGCGTTTGAAGATTGCGGTACCTCCGTCACGGAATGTAAACTGTGGCAGGCAATCAACGCATTGCAAGAGCAAACAGCTCAGCTTGAAAAAGAGAATCAAACTCAGCAAAATCGAATAGCTGAGCTTGAAAAAGAGAATAATTTTCGGGTTCCAACGCTCCAGCGTTGGAACCCAGAGCAGGACGCTCCAGCGTCCTGTTAAGAAAATGACGCTGGAGCGTCATCGTATGCGTTCCTAGGCTTGCGCGTTGGAACGATAAAACCCCCAAACATCTACAAGGATTGCGATAAAGCTGTGATAAAAAAAAAGTCAAAACCCTGAATAGTTCAAATGGAAATTCTCATTAACACAGAGGTAATAACCATGCCAATAACAATAAGGATTATCGCCGCTATATTTTTTCTAGCGATAAGCCTACCTTCAAACGCACTTTCCCTATGCGATGCGGATTATTTAAATGCTTGTATTGATCTCAATAGCAGCGATTGTCTACAAAAATATCATGCCTGTGGGCAATATGAAGC
>LUTY01000320.1 GCA_001640045.1 Candidatus Thiomargarita nelsonii
AAAAGAAATAGTAGCTGTTAAAAAAGCCATCGGATGACGACGAAATATAGCCAAACTTGTTCTAAGTATTCCTTGAGGTGGTAGTGATGCCATTAATATTGCCGCCGGTACGGGGTGAGTTTCTAGGTATTTTTGAACCACAAAACCTCCCATTGAATGCCCGATCAGTATTGGTTTTTGAGACATTTTATTGACTTCCTTTTCTATATCGGCAACATAATCAGCAATCCGTAATCTATTCAGTTTTTTATCTGTTGGGCTGTTCCCATGCCCTCTTAAACTTAAAGCGTAGGCTTGATATCCATTTTTTGCAAAATGGGGGAGAAAATTTTCTTTCCAACACCATGCGCCATGCCAAGCACCATGAACAAACAAAATAGGTGTTTTATGAGATATAGTGCTTGGTATTTCAGACAATATTTCTAGGTTCATGGCTTCGCCAACTCTATTTTAAACGACGCGATGTGCAAGTTTTTATCTAAACGTTTTGAAATATCAAAGACTTCACACAAATGGGAAAGGCTACCATCTATTAAAACGACCAGGGCAAGATCAGTGGCAATGGATGAGGCACCAAGGAAATGGAAACATTAGCCTGCTAAGCAAAGGCAAATGATCGTTGAGTTAAGCACATCATTTGAGAATCTCTTTTCCTTAACTAAGGATTTTTCGGCATATTTTAAAATGGGAAAGGCAGTGTAGATAATAGAACTAAGACGTCCAAGATAAATCTTGGACTCCTATATTATAGTTGTAACGCGCTATGCAGATAGTCACGCGGCATGGCACACCAACGTAAATGACGTTGTTGTTGCATCCCGATTTCGGTGCGACCATGCAGAATGCGATGGTTGTCGAAGATGACCATATCCCCCGGACGCAGTTCGACTTTCAGCAAATATTTCGGATCCGTATATAGCTGCATTAGCTTTCTGTATGCTGCATAAAACGGCTCGACGATTTCCTCTGGTAAATCAAACGGAGCAGCGAATAGGTTGCTAATGCGAACGCCTATCAAATTTCCACGACGATCCAAAGAAATCACTGGACTATAAGCCTGCATATCGATTTGCTCGTCGTATTGCTTGTGGAATGAAAGTTCGTAATGGCAGAGCAGATAAAACGCGCTCGGTTTTTCCCTGCGTAGCACTTCTGCGATTTGAAAACCATCGACAAAGATAGATTGACCACTACCATCGTCATTTGCCATTAAACAGTGAAAAAAAATGATACCAGGTGGTGTATCTTGATAGGGATCATCCGTGTGCGGTATCAGGTTATACCTAGAGTTAGCGACGCTTTTTTGACCTTCATCAGGTGTGACAACAATATCGAAAACACGTCCGTAATGGCTTTCCATAATTGGACCCAACGATTCTGCAAAGGATTCAAGTTCTCCCATC
>LUTY01000332.1 GCA_001640045.1 Candidatus Thiomargarita nelsonii
AAATTGCAAACTGAGGAAAATCACATCAAACTGGGTGTCTTGCTGAAGGGCTAAAACGACTTCTTGCATGATCCAGCTCTTGCCAGTTTGGCGAGGCGCCCAGACGGTGATGTAATGTCCGCCTTCATCTGGATCGTCTCCCTTCAATTGCGTGAGGGCATGGGTAACTAATGTTTCCCTTGGGGCGTAGTAATGTAATTTTTTATTTGGGGGACCATAAGATGAGAATTTTCGCATCAGATATCTCCATAAATCGGTTAAGATCAGTTGCCCACCATTGCTACTACACATACCATAAACGCGGCAAAGTGGGTGGTAATCCAGCAACTTGCTGGCGAAACACGCTCCAAAATGCGCCATAAGCTTGACGCAATTGCAAAGCATCATGCGCCAACCATCGCACTACTAACAATCCACCGACTGATGTAGCCGCGCTGTAAAGATTATTTTGGGCTGTTAAGAGACTACGGGCAAATTCTAATTGCTCCTGAGCATTATCAGCGGCATAAATTAGCGTAGCGTAAGCGATGCAGCCGTTGAAACCGGCAGGCGCGGTCAAAATTTTTTGCAAATCGCCGTCAAAGTGCAATGCATCCGCCCACAATAGACGCTCAGCGCGTCGCACTTCCCAAACGTCCCTGATTAAACCATGTGTGAGTTTTTCACCGCGAGCAGTACGCCCAAAAACTAAAATCTCACCCGCTAACAGTTTAGCATAAGGCTTGAGAGAGATTCGAGTCAAGCGGCGCATTCTGGCACCGTCAAATAAAATCGTCTCTTGCGGTAACCATTCTAACCAACAATCATTGTCCACATCCAATCAGATGTCTATTTCACCAATCCTCATCACTCACTCACCTTATGGGATTATGGACGGTTACTTGTACTGACCTTTGATAGGTGATAACTCAGTTGGTAGATCACTTATTAAAATGTCTGCCGCTCGCCACCATTGTTTTTGAATTTATTTTTGAATTTCGCTTTGGTTCTACCTATCCTACGCTTGCTTACGGACAGCAACCACTGCGTCAATTGATGGCAATCGCTGTGTTTCAACCAGTTCAAAGCCTGCTGTACTGAGCAAGGACGCAAACTCGGCTTGGGTGCGCTCTCCTGGCCCTCCACTTTCCCCAGGAGCACCATGAACGAGCAACATCTGTAGATTCTTGATTCCGATATAAGGATTATTTATTGCATTATCCTCAATCAACTCAAAAATATAGAGTTTATTACCTGAACGCATAGCCTGCCCGACATTTCTCAGAATCTTGTGTGCCTGCTCATCACAATACGAGTGCAAAATGCGTTTCATCATGGCATCACCCGGTATCTCAGGCAACGATGCCTGCATGTCCACGCTGACAGTATTTAGACGTGGAATCGGTTTAATCCGGTTGACAACATCAGGAAAATCAAAAAGCTGTCCCTCCATGTTGTCATGTCTTCGTAGCACGCCAGAGATGAGTGCCCCGTTTCCACCCGCAATTTCGGTGAGGTGTTCGGATGCCGAAAAGTTGAAACCCTGCAAAATATCCCGCACTTCGACTTGCGACATTGATTCCATGCCTTTGTCAAAAGCGGCTGCAAGCGCTTGATGTTCTCTCAAATAATCATAAAAAAGGTGGCCACGTCCGAGCTGGTAAATACTTTTGCCAGTTCGTAGCAATTGTTCCCAAATCGCACGCTTTTTCTGGTGTTTTGCGGACTGCGCTGATTGACAGAATTGATGCCACGGTATGAGGGAAAATTCGGATTCCAAGGTCAAATGACGCGAGACATCAGTGAGCGAAAAGATGGAATTTTCTTCTTTCGCAAACAAATCAAAATGTGCAAGTCCACGTAAACAGCGATGGAGTGCCCGTTGATGTGTCCCAGTCAGTTTTGCCAATTCCGATACGGGTAAAGAACGTGCGGCAAGATGGTCAAACACACCTATAGATGTTCAGAAAAATATTTAGGCTGAAACCTTCAAGGTTTGGCAAACCTTGAAGGTTTTGAGTGAAATTATTTATCTGAAAAACTATAGTTCAATACAGGTTTCCGTGAAATACGAAACTATCCGATAGTCCAATATGCAAAACATTTGCTGATATGGAGTCATGATTTTTTCCTCAATTGTTTGACCAAAAACTGACATGAGATTAAAAATGGGTTACTTTGCAGGACAATCCTGACAGGCTATGCACAGATTTTGTGCCGCTAAAAAATGCCCTATGGCATCTTCAAAAGTGGATGCAAAGGATTCATTGAGCAACCTGCGCGTGTTCAGCAACACTTCAGGATGTATTGGCATCAACGCCTGCTGAGATTCCATAATCGCCTTTTCAAAGTTTTTAGCTTTGCATTTGCGATCAACTATTCCTAATTTAGCCGCCTTTTTAGCAGAACACGGTGTACCAGTAAATAGTAAGCGACGCGCAACACCAAGGCCTGTATATTTGGCCAGTCGGAAGACACTCATTCCTGGAATAAAACCTTCTTTGACTGCTGGTGCCTGGAATACTGAGCGTGTTGTCGCCACACGGTAATCACAGGCAAGTGCTAATTGAAAATGAAAATGAGCACAAAGTCCGTCAATACAAGCTATAGAAGCACCCGCAAAACGTTCTATACGCTGTAAAAATTTTTCCCACTTACTACAATGATCAAGAACGGGAGGAGCCGTCCTGGTCTGCTGTTGCGGTGTACTCAGCCCCTGAAATACGATCAGCGTACACGGGCTTTCATCTTCCAGATAATCCATCAATCCGATGAAATCAGACAGCAACGTCTCATTTAATATACCTGAATCTGGCCATTGCAAATTGACATTGGCGACGGTGCCCTGTTCGGTCAGGTTTAGAGTTGTGTATTGCTTCATTTCAGAATTCTCCTAAACAACATTCAATGGTTGAGCCAGGGCCCATGGTCATCATGACAATAGAATCTCCACATTGGGCTATGCCTTCCTCCAATAATCTTTCATGGGAAAACAGAAAGGAGGCTGAGGATAAATTGCCACAATTTTGTAAGATATTCTTCGTATGACGCACATCATGTTCGGTAATATTCAGAGCATATTTAATCGAATCGATGACCTTCTGTCCGCCAGAAGGAATAATCCAGTGGTGAATATCGCGGCGTTTACGGCCAAAGCAATTTGCCCATTGCCCGTTGGAAATTCGGGATGAATTTGCGCCTCATAAGTGCGGAGAAAACTAACAAGATAGAGATAAAAATGAAAATGAAAAACCGCTTCATACACACGTAAATCATTACGCCTTGGGGCATCTTTCAACACCCAGTCTCGATTAGCTTGCAAATATTGCTCATATCTCACCAATAATTGACAGATGTTGATGCTGTTGTCAGTAATCGTATCCGACAAATCCTCAAACGGATCATATAACCCATCCATTTCCTGATACAGTTCTCTGGCAAAATAATTGAACAATCGCTTTTGTATGTATGGACAAGGAAATTTCACATAAATTTCACTATCGCCAACTTCTTCAACATCCACTACCCCATTCATATACAAAAAATTAATGATGGGATCATCATAGAGAAAATTGATTTTCTTTTTGGTTTGGAACAATTCCAAAACAAACGGTTTGTAAGGTGCTTGTTTCGCCTTACTGATGATGTTCAAAATGTTGTTATTGGGCAACAAATTAAGTGCCTTTGCATAAACCCCTTCAAAATGCGCTTGATTAATGGGTAGAGCTTGGGCTTGATTATACGTTTCCGTCAACAATTCTCCAATCCAGCCAGTTAGCCCCGGTTGTCCTTGAAATTCATACCATAAGCGTTCGACAACTTCTGGTTCTATCAACTGCCCACTTTCTTGTTGATACCAGTTGAACATCTGGGTGACTTCTGAGGAAGTTAAATTAGGAATATGTACACTACG
>LUTY01000322.1 GCA_001640045.1 Candidatus Thiomargarita nelsonii
TGCCTTTAAATTTTCCGAGCGATCACCTGGCGAGATCGTAAAATGCAAAAATGTCCCTTTTTGATGCAAATTATCTCCTTCGACTAGCTGAATACGGATCGGTTTTAGGCGCATATCAAATTGTGTCGCTAAAGTTTTCAGTAGGCGTAGCTTGTCTATCACCGGTTGCCAAGCGTCTCTCCTAGACAGCGTGGTGATTTTGTCGCCAGTCTGATTGAAAACTTCTATTTGTTGCGCTTTTATCACAAAACGTAAATCAAAGGCTTGTTTGTCCACCCGTACATGTTTTAAGTTAACTGGTGCCCTACCATTTTCTACTGCGATGCCTATATCCGGTATCAAAGCCGAGGGTTTAGGCGATTGTGGTGCCGATGCTAATTTGAACACCGAGACTTCTTTATCATTCTGAGGCAATAGCTTGGGCTTTTGCAGGTGGTTCATGTGAGTGCTGACTTTTTCGCTTAAAAAAAGATCGAGTTCGTCACGTTCTAAATGCCCATTTTGATTACCATCGGCTTTGCCACTGATCGCTTGTGCAAAAAACCAACTTAATGCGCCATGATATTTTTTATTTAATACCGTTTCTGGCACTTGTAATTCGTCTTTATTGACGGCGGTGAGCAGGGTGACGTGGGCATGGTGTTCACCTTCATCGCTTTTGGGTAGCCTGGAAATGCCTCGAATATTCAAAAATCCAACAGTGCGATACGAAAGTCGTGCCAGCCCCTTTTCTCCAACATTTGAGCGCACCATGCCGCTGGAATGACAGGCATCTATCACAACTAATATTTTGTAATTATTGGCTTTTTTAAAAAGTCCATATAATTCGTCATCAGTGAGACGCCCTCCGCTGGTTCCGTCAAAATCATGAAATATCAAATTTTCATCTTTGTTATCCTTTTCACCCCTGGGCGCCTTATCAGATTCTTGTCCGCCATGTCCGGCGAAAGTTAATATTAGGGTATCCCCCGGCTCGGCTTGTTTGAGCATGTTTCGCCAAGCTTGAAGGAATGCGTTACGAGTCGCTTTTTCATTGAGTAAGACTCGATCTTTAGGTAATTTTACCCCCGCTTGGCGCAAGGCATCCCTTAGTAATTTGGCATCATTAACGGCGCCTTTTAGCGTCATTATGTCAGGGTGTTGATACTGATCGATGCCGATGACTAAGGCGTGCTGAGAGGGTGCCACTCTTCCCAATCTAGTGGACTCTGCTTGAACGCTCACTGCGAAAATGCATAAAATCGTCCAAAATAAATTTTGGACTCCTACGTTAATCATCTAGTTTTATCTCCACTCGTCTGTTTTGTGCCCATGCACTAGGATTGTTACCGGGTACCAGCGGATCATGCCTTTAAATTTTCCGAGCGATCACCTGGCGAGATCGTAAAATGCAAAAATGTCC
>LUTY01000323.1 GCA_001640045.1 Candidatus Thiomargarita nelsonii
ATAGATAAGTACTGAAACATAAATTTTAAAGTGTTTTGGAGTCCAATATTTTCTAAAACCTACGCCTTTTTAGAGTCGTATGAATTAAATAAAGGATGCCAAAAGACCTGAAAATTCATGGTTCGGTACTAAAAAAAAAGTGTTCTAAATGATTCCATTATTATCTACGATAATTCATACTTCAGTACTTAGCCCTCGCTATCTAAATAACCTTGATCACCGGTGCGAAACCAACCCTTGGTAAAGGCGCTTTGATTAGCTTTTACTTAGGCAAAAAAACTAACCAAAATTTTGTGAATCTAGCGAGAGAAAAGTTTGTGGACAAATTGGACTACAAACTTGGGTCACACGGAATCGAATTAGTGGTGACAGACGAAAGCTATAGTTCAAAAGCAAGTTTTGTGGATGGAGACAAAATGCCTAAACGGTACAACCCAAAAGCCAAAAAAAAACCTCACTTCAGTGGTAAACGGGTGAAGCGTGGTTTGTACAAGTCCCAAGACGGAACGCTTGTGAATGCAGATGTAAATGGTGCATTTAACATTTTGAGCAAGACTGATTCTGACTTTTCCTTTTCTTCCTTGGCGAAAAAGGTAGGCGCAAGGATTAAAGAATGGTTGCACCCATCCAAGCGGATTAGACCTTTGCCTACTAAAAAACAGCCATTTTGGTTTGACTTGGAAAGGCGAAGAAAAAGTAACCTGAGTCCTCATTAGACGAATGGATAAAGGGTTGATACCTCCCTTATTCATAATTGTTGAAAAACATACGTAATGATGTATGCATGTCAATAGTTATCAATAGAATTGCTATCTAATGTCGATAATGTTTTTTGAATTAATGCCAGTTTAGACAACCTTAAACTCGTGATACACCATGAATTTTGTTGCTTATTTTGTATCGAAAACAATCGCTTAGTATCCTTTTGGGGGCAAAAATATAACATGTTTAATTCACTGCAAAAGTTTTGTGATGTGACACCGTTGGGACAGGTGGGATTTCGCCTGAGTTTTGGAGATATCATTGCCTATATCGATCCCTATTTATCAAATTCAGTACAACAGCTAGATAATGATGCTGTACGCCTGATGCCGGTTCTCATAGCGCCTGATGAGGTGCAGGATGCCGATTATGTCTTCATTACCCATGAACATGCTGATCACTGTGATGCACAGACACTGTTACCCTTGTCAAAAGCCTCACCAAACTGTCAGTTTATTTGTCCTAATAGTGTGTCTAATACCCTGATTGATTGGGGAATTTCAGAAAATCGCATTATGAGGGCGACTCCGGCAAATAAATTGAAATTCCTGACCACCTTATTTTCGCGCAAAGCCCGTACTGTTAGCCCAATCCAGTTAAAAGATTTGACCGTCCACATTGTACCATCTGCTCATCCAAG
>LUTY01000324.1 GCA_001640045.1 Candidatus Thiomargarita nelsonii
AGCAGTTTAATAAAATGAAAATGCAAAAAAAATGGGCGGGTTATCAATGGATAGTCTTAGCAGCGCAGGGCTTTAGTGAGAAGAGTTACGGAAGGAATATGGCCTATCTTGGTGGAATTTCTATCATAAAGAACTGCGCCATCATGCTGCGATTTTCTATTCGGATTATCTGTCAGCGGGGAATTATCATTTGTCTTATGTAGCACAAGCGATTGCACCTGGAGAGTTTAGCGTGATGGCGACACATGCAGAGGAGATGTATGAGCCTGAAGTGTTTGGTAAAGGAATGCCTGCGATCTTGAAAGTTGTGCGTGATTAAATGCTTCGTTCCGGAGTCCAAAATTTATTTTGGACGAGACGTCCAAGATAAATCTTGGACTCCGGAGCCGTTTCTCGTTCCCACGCTCTGCGTGGGAATGCCTGCCTGGACGCTCCGCGTCCTGCTACCACCGAATGACATAATGAAAATTCAGGAGAAAATTAATGGAATTTATTGATACACTGACAGTAATTGCCACCTTGTTGGGAATAGGATTATTGGACTTATTGATTATTTTGTGGAAAAAATACCAAGAAATTAAAAAACGCTGTAATAAACAATACGACATTTTCCTAAATTACGCCAAAGCCGATATTGACTGGTGCAAAAAACTCGCCAACCGTCTCCAGCAAGCCGGTGTAAAAGTTTGGTTTGATGAATGGGCGGTGAAGCCAGGAGATGATGAGGTTGCCAAAAACGAAGATGGTTTGAAATGCGCCCGTCGTCTCGCGGCGATATGGACTCCTCATTATTTCAATCCTAATAATATCAACAATTTATTATTAGTTGATAAATTATTAGTTGATAAAACCTTGAGCCAAAAAGCTAATGTCCTCGCTCAAGATCGTCCGCTAATTCCGTTATTACAGCAGCCTTGTGATATTCCATATAAATATCAAAATATTAAGCCAATAGACTTTATCAATGATGACGATTTTGAATGGAGTGTGCGTCAATTGTTAGAGGCTTTGGAGTTGCAACGTGATGAATTTAGTGTAAAACACGATGATAAGCGCGATGATAATGATAAGCGCGATGATAAGCAGCATAAAGATGATCTGTGGCAGCATCAGCTAAAAACTAAGCGGGCTTCTTTTGTTGAGGAAGTAGCTGCCTTATACCTCCTTTTGGGTTACTCGGTAAAAACACAGAAAGTACCAGACCCTCAGTTTGATTTACAGATTGAGCAAAAGCTTGGCGGCGGACGGATTCAAGCTGTGGTTTTTTGCGTGGAGACTTATTGCATGATTCAACAGAGTGCGCCCCTACTGAAGCAGTTTAATAAAATGAAAATGCAAAAAAAATGGGCGGGTTATCAATGGATAGTCTTAGCAGCGCAGGGCTTTAGTGAGAAGAGTTACG
>LUTY01000325.1 GCA_001640045.1 Candidatus Thiomargarita nelsonii
GAACTACAGGCACTGATGTCGGCACGCCAGTCTCACGCTTTGGTGACTCCGTTATCATCGCAGGCGATAAATCACGGAAAGTCCCAATATTGCCGCCGTTTGGTCTCTCCGGTATTGTGTCTCCTGCAACTGAGCGGCGAGGGTTTGGCAATTCGGCAGGTTTAAGGTCAAACGACTGATCCGTCAACTCATTATTAATATCTTGCGCCAAATCACGCAGAGTCCCAATCTTGCCGCCGTTTGGTCGTATTGTGTCTCCTGTAACCGAGCGGCGGGGATCAACCGACTGATCCGTCAACTCATTATCCGGTGCCAAATCACGCCCAATCTGGCTTGGCTGTCGAACTGGTGTCTCACGCTTTGGCGATTCCGTGATCATCGCAGGCGATAACCCATCAACCGAACGGCGGGGAGTCCCAATTGGCTGCCGAACAGAAGTTTTTCCCCGATCCTGAGTCTCAGGCACTGAAGTCGGCACGCTAGACACAGTTACCTGAGTCTCTATGCCACTGGTTTGCTTAAACCTCATCTGTCTGGGCGCAGGTTCTCCGCCTCTCGGCAAATCTTTCGCCAAGCCCTGCCACCCTGCCGCCCCAGTCTCACGCTGCTGCTCTGTTATCATCGCCGGCGAATCGTCGCTCAACGGAAAAAATCCCGATATCAGCCACTGATGCAACGCCAAAAATTCCTCCTCCCAATCCTTAATGATCACAAAATCCCATAAGTCAGGCGCAATCGCGGGCATAGATTCAAAATCGGCGCGAAGTGCTGCCCCCTCTTTTTTTAGATCATAGCTCTTCATCTAACAATTCCAAATAAAGCCTCGCCTGTGCCATCGTCAGTTTTTGGACGACTTCCGGTGTCCAGCCAAAAGCACGCGCCAACCGATAACTGATTTGCACCAGCGGCGAGGAATGAAATTCTAATAATTTTTTTTTTCAGTGAGTCCACTGAGATTGCGAATATGTTCAATTAAAAATTTAACCAATCCTAGACGCAGCTTTTTCACTTCTTCTAGGCTCAACGTAGGCTCAACCAGCGATTCTTTGACCATTAATAGGGGAATAAGACTACTATCATCACGGGCGGCTTTAATAATTAATTGAAATTTACCGATTGTCAGAGGGCGCAATTGTACCCATAAACCGTTCTCCGTATCAGAATCGCCGGGGCGTAAAATGTCCGGGGGTACCATGATGTCATAGGTAGCATCGGCACCCGCTAACAAATCTTCTGGGGTTAATGTCGTCATCAGGCAGTCTCTGCACTAGCGATTCGCAATGCCCGGAAATTGACAGTTTCCATAACAAAATCGTCTTCAGGCAAACTGAAGTCCCAACTGGTGAATTTGACACCGAAAACGGTTAAGGTACTTGAATTAGCTGGGACTGCGGGATTTTT
>LUTY01000326.1 GCA_001640045.1 Candidatus Thiomargarita nelsonii
GTTGAGATCGACTGGCCATGGGATACCTTAATCAAAGATTCAGAAATCAAATTCTATGCAGGGGAAGGAGAAACCCATTATTTGCGTGTCGCATCAAGTGTAGCTGGGTTCTACAAATTTATTGGGAGTCCGGTGATGACTTTCGGTGGAAGTGCATCAACTGTTAGTAGGGAGGAAGCTATTGTTGAATTACAACAATGTTCCCCAGTAGAAGGTTTCACCCCATCAACTTTTGTAGTTTTACCATCAGCGAATTATTAACCTGTTTTTGATGATCCACAGAAATTAACGGTATAGCGTAGGGTGCGTCCCACGCACAAAATTCTTAGAGCCTAATAACCGGTGCGTAGGACGCACCCTGAACGATCTTATGACAAAAAAGGTGCAGCTTATGTATTTGTAGCACCAGCCACGCAGAGTGTTCAATTTTTATCAAGCAGTTATACAGTCAATGAAGATGACGGCTCAGCAAATATCACAGTGACTCGTACTGGTGGTAGTGACGGCGCAGTGTCGGTGGACTATGCCATTAACGACATCACCTCTGGCGCCCTTTCTTGGGCAGACGGCGATGCCACTAACAAGATATTGACCATCGACATCATTGACGATACTGACGTAGAAAGTGATGAAACCATCATCGTGCAACTCAAAAAGATCACCGGTGGTGCCATCCTCGGCATCCAAGATACTACAGAGTTAACAATTATAGATAACGATGCAGAGTTATTTATCACATTTGCCGAACAGAACCCGGTTTATCACGTAGCAGAAACGCTTGCGGTAGATTTATTGACCACTGCCAGTACTCCTTCTGAGCCCGTGGATTTATGGGTGGCGGTACAATTGCCAGACAATACCTTATTTTTTCTGACGATGCATCGGTTTTTAAATCAGGCTTGGCGATAGCGACAATCATGTTGAAGGATCATTTAGAATTTTTTAAAAGTGACTTTAACTCCTCCGTTACTTGGGAAATAACCAATCTGACAAACAACGGTAACCCATTCAAAGTCATATTTGAATCAGATGGAAGTATAACTGAAGGTAGTAGTGATTTCATTTTTTCTGACACAGATACATGGGAAATTAATGAACAAGGCTATCTGGTGACTGTCTTTTCATTTTATATCCCATTCATCACCACACATAAACCAATATCTAAAGATGCTGATGGTTGTTATATTACAAAAACAAATGTGGGTAGACAATATAAGATGTGTAAAAAATAGACTCAGGTGGGCAAATACCCAGTTGATGCTGGTATTGAATTTGATAGCAAGCGTAGGGGCATCCCACGCACCAATTTCCTTATAATCTAATAATCGGTGTGTAGGACGCACCCTTGTTTATCCCTGCTAATAATTAATCCCTGTAGTGGGCAGCGTTGTAATAAAGGTG
>LUTY01000327.1 GCA_001640045.1 Candidatus Thiomargarita nelsonii
GTTTTTGAACATACCATTAAAAATCAAGGCGGTTATTTAAGTCAAGCTTGTTCAGCGGCGGATTTTTTAGCAACTCTTTACCTTAAAACCTTGAATCTTGGCCCAAGCATTGCCCCTTTGATACCATTGCCTTTTCCGGGCGTACCCAGTGCCCATAATCCGAATTATTTTTCTGGAGCAGGGTATCACGGAGCTAACCACCCTGAATTTTTTTATCAGCCCGGCGCATTATGCTCTGGTTATCTATGCCAGCTTGGTTGAAGTTGGACGGATGGCACCTGAAGGGTTAGAAATGTTTAACCAAGATGGTAGTTCTGTTGAAATGATTGGGGCGGAGCATTCTCCGGGTATGGAAGTCACCACTGGCTCATTAGCCCAAGGATTAAGTATGGCGGCTGGCGTTGCTTTGGCGAGAAAGCTTAAACAAGAATCTGGGCGGGTGTGGGTTTTTATGTCCGATGGTGAATTGCAAGAAGGGCAAACATGAGAAGCGTTTCAAGTGATCCGCCATTACCAATTAAATAATATGGCGATTATCATTGATATGAATGGGCAACAATGTGATGGCGTTATGGAATCAGTATTAAGTTTGGGCTCTGCCGCTGATAAACTCACCGCCTTTGGTGCTCATGTTATCAGCGTAGATGGGCATGATATTGAGGCCATACATCAAGCAGGAGCAACCAAACCAACAAGCGGTGCTTTAGTCATCTTAGCTAAAACCAATCCTTGTCAAGGAATGGATTATTTGGAAACAAGACGGCCAAAATGGCATTATGTGCGATTTAATTCTGCTGAGGAAGCCAAGGCTTTGGATGAGGCGATCAGAAAGCAGCTTTTTTTATAGGCGATAAATCGCCTACTACGAACGCCATTTCGTTGTTTCGGGAAATCCGCTCCGCTCCATTCCCGAAACAACTGATAAAATCCTCTTTAGCGCCTCTCATATAACTACGTATTAATCTCCTGCCTATTTAACTCAATATAGCAATCATTTAATTTAGCTTTAAGCTCCTGTAGGACATTTATAAATTCATCATTTTCATCTGCAATATCCAATGACTTTAGGTGCTTTAGCTTTGTTAATCCTAAAATAGTTTGCTTTGACAACATTGTTTTATTCAAAGACATTTTTATGATGTTTTCAAACTCTTTGGCTAATGACAAAGATTCAAATAACTGATCAGTAATAGCAGATCCAGTCAAGAAAACATCTGTAGATAAAGATAAATCGCTAAACGAACCCATGCAACTAGGTTTTTTGAATTTTAGTCGAGTCTGTATTTTATCAAAGTATTTAAAGTAATCTCCATCAATCCAAATCGTTGAAATATTACCCTCTTCATTGAACCTAAACCTTGCTCTAAAACAGTCCTTTCTAAATATTTCTATCGTGCTTA
>LUTY01000328.1 GCA_001640045.1 Candidatus Thiomargarita nelsonii
CCGTCTTCACCGCCATTTCCCATAAACCATTGTGGGCATTCAAGTCACCATACACATAAGCTAATTGTTGTAATTGTTCATGCAGTAACACGAAATGTGTCGTTTCTTCATCAGCCACTTTCACCCAATCGTCATAAAACGCTTTTGGCAAGTCACGAAAGCGATATATTGCATCCCATGCGAGATTAATGGCGTTAAATTCAATATGGGCTAAGGCATGTAACAAAGCAGCTTGCCCCATTGGTGTCGAAAGTGTGCGTCGAGGCAGTTCTCGCGGTGAAACTAAACATAATGAAGGGGGAAGTCCAGGGGATAAAATGGGCACTGGTGCCTTGCTTGCGCTAAGGTTTAATTGATTGGTTTGCCATGCTTGCACTGTTGTTTGGCTTAATTGTACCTTTTCGCTGCTATCTGTTGCCATAATGCAGCTGTAGGCAGCCTCAAATAGATTATTTGTCATTGTTTTCCTCGTTCCATTGAATCTCCCATCCCATCTCTCCCTCTTGTGCCACAAATCCATCAGCCACACCGATATTCGGAATAGCGACCAGCGTATTTTCAAAATAAATCAGCGGAATAAATGGCCTTTGCCAAGGCGGTAACTCAGCCGTTTGTAATAACTTTTTCACCGCTCGCCCACCAAAGGTTTCACCGCCTTGCCGAAAGCGTACTTGTAACGATGTGCCCGACTCTAGCTTGAGTCCCCGCCCTTGTACTGCCCTCAATTCGCCCAATGGTAAAGGCAAAGTTTCAGGGAATGACCAAATCAAATTTTGATTGGGCGCTGGGGGCAAGTTAGGCATCGCAAATAAAAAGTCACGATAACGACGTACTTCGCCACCGCGCCAACGGACGAGGGGTTGACGATCTGCTTTAGCGGTGACTATATCACTGAAAATATGTTGCAATTGCACCGTTGATGGGAGGGGCAATCCGAGTTTTTTGATCCAAAATCGCAAGACATTGCGCTGTCGTACCGGCTTGAGGCGAGATAATGCGGGTAAAAACAACTGTTCAGGCGTGCGCCCTTTACAAGTCTGCAAATCTTCTTCAGCCAATATTTGCAATAACTCATCCGCCTCTGCTTGATGCCGGGCAGATCGGCTTAAAATATGACTCACACGAGGCCAACGTTGCTGTAAAAGCGGCATAATTTCATGGCGTAGAAAATTGCGAGCAAATCGAGTATCAGCATTACTGCTGTCCTCAATCCAATGCAAATTAGCTTGTCGTGCATAGTCCTGTAATTGGGCGCGAGTGTATGCCAACAAGGGGCGGACGAGCCAACCTTTAGCTAAACGACTGATTGGCGGCATGGCAGCCAAGCCTGCAACACCGGCACCGCGCAATAATTGTAATAATAGCGTTTCGGCTTGATCATCGGCATGTTGGGCGGTTA
>LUTY01000329.1 GCA_001640045.1 Candidatus Thiomargarita nelsonii
GTCGTCTAATAATGTAGAAGGCACTGTTATTGGTGCTTGATTGGACGTTGGGGTGTCAATGCTATTGAAGCGTCAGTATGAATTGTGATATGAATTTCGCGTTTAGAAATATTGACACTAATTTTTTTATATCATCTTGAGGAGTACAGAAATCGAAATGAAACACCGAACTTTCTCTCAATATTTTTATTGGTTTTTGAAAATAACCCTACTGTGGTTATTCTGTTTTCAGACAGCTCAGGGCGAGCCTTATAAAATCGCTCTAGTCAATCCAGATAATTATCGGATTATCAAATTTGGTCATTTTTACTACAGTGCGGCTTATGGTGAAGTTGTAGATATAGATCGTGCAGATGGCGGGCGCGAGAATCCAGATAATTGGACAGGCGTAGGTACTCAACCCGATTTTATTGGGACAATACTCAGTAATGCCGGCTATCAAGTTGATTACTTTACTTCTAATACACTGCCGGCAATGACTCCCACAGATTACAATGTGGTCATTATCCAAGACCCTCTCGAAGATAATAATAGAGAGTTCGACAGTTCAGTGCTTCAAGAGTTACCCGATCTCCTTCAACATACAACTTCAGAGGCATTTTGGTCCAACATTTTAGGCTATTTTAATGCTGGTGGTGGTGTTGTTTTGGTTGGAGATGCCGTCAGGTTGTTAGAAAAATTAGGGATTTCAATCAAAACCGATGAAACCGCAAACACTCTACCTGAACCACGTTTGGAGGCTAAACCTTCAAAGTGGCTTTTCATTAATGGATGGCCATTTTGTGGAACTGATCGGAATGGTAGTGGAACTTACCAAGTTGAATCAAGTGCTTTACTTGCTCCCGGCACGAAATTAGCCGATCTAAAATTATTCAATGGTAATGATCGGAGTGCGGCAATGTGGTCTGATACCGTTTATTACCCTGCTAACGGGGTGTCTTTGCTTGATGTTAGAGTTCAAGGTAGCTCAGAATATCCACTTCACGGTGAAGTTTGTAATCCGCCTGTTGGTAAGGTGATTGTGGATGATGTCTTAACTCATTTCATGGGTTATATCATCCATGATAGCAAAAAAATATTTTATATTGGCAGTGATTCTTTTTTTGACTACAAGCTCAGGGATCATCGTGGTGCTTGGCATGCAAAAGAATTCCTTGAAATGAGCTACACCACGACTGAAGCTGGACAAGAACTGATTTTGAAATTGGTAGAACAGGTTTTAAATTATTCTACAGAAACTTGCATACCATCCATTGAGATTGATCTCAATAGCAATAATCGCGTGACTGGTGATAGAGTCGTTGTTAATGCTCATATCAAAGGACCAAAAGGCTCAGTGTCATCATGCGAGCAAACCCAAGTTGTAGAAACCGTCTGGGTTAAATTACCTAACGACGCT
>LUTY01000330.1 GCA_001640045.1 Candidatus Thiomargarita nelsonii
CGCACTTTTATTACTAATGAGGATTTGTCTTTTTATAGGTGCAAATTGTGTGATACACTTGAAGCTGCAATTCTAAACCCAATGTGCAATTTTCATGGCATCGTTCGCCTGTAGGTCGAACGAGCTCATCAAAGTTGCACCGGCATAAGTAAGATTAATGACTATACCAGTCATATTTTCGAGGTAATTAGAGTGAGTCAAGAAGATACTATATCTATTAGGAATTTAGCAATCGGTATTGCGGTTGGCTTTGGAGCCATTGTAACGTTCATTGTCATGGTGCTATTGATCACTAAATTGGGGATAGGTGAACACCATGAAGAATCGAAAGACATGCTTTCTGAAAGATTAAAACCAGTTGGTCAGGTTAATATCAAGGGAACGGAGATGGTCGCTCAAGCCCCATCTCCGGTTGTTGAAAAGGCGGCAGCCCCGAAATCAGCTAAAGAAATTTATGATACTGTATGTCAGGCTTGTCATACACCAGGCATCTTGGAAGCGCCTAAATACGGTGATAAAGCGGCTTGGGCAGATCGAATTGCCAAAGGCGAGGCGACGCTGATCCAAAATGCCATCAATGGTTTTAACACCATGCCCCCACGAGGCGGTAATGCTACCCTCAGTGATGAGGAGGTCAAACTGACGGTGCAGTATATGTTGGCAGCCGTGGATAGCAGCTCTCCAGCCGCAGAACAACAGGAGACGCCCGTCGCTGCAACAAGCACGCCCCCCCAATCAGATACAGCAACGGAGCCGGCACCCGTCGATGCAGCCAGTGCCCACACAGAAGGGACAGGTGAATCCACTGACTTTGATCTCGCACTCGGCGAAGAAATTTATAATACTGCTTGTTTCGCCTGTCATGCGACGGGTGTTCTTGGGGCACCCAAATTAGGAGATAAAGACGGTTGGACACCCCGTATTGCAAAAGACATGGATACTTTATTCACAAATGCTTTGCAAGGATTTCAAGGTGAAGTTGGGATGATGCCACCAAAAGGTGGGCGAATGGACTTGTCAGATGATAGTGTTAAAGCTGCTGTTGCCTATATGGTTGCTCAGGTTGCAACATCGCCAACCGCAGAAGAGGCAGCACCCGTCGAGGCAGCAAGCGCACCCACAGAAAGCGCACCTGAATCCACTGACTTAGATCTCGGCGAAGAAATTTATAATACTGCTTGTGTCGCCTGTCATGCGATGGGTGTTCTTGGGGCACCCAAATTAGGAGATAAAGACGGTTGGGCACCCCGTATTACAAAAGGCATGGATACTTTATTCACAAATGCTTTGCAAGGATTTCAAGGTGAAGTTGGGATGATGCCACCAAAAGGTGGGCGAATGGACTTGCCAGATGATAGTGTTAAAGCCGCTGTTGCCTATATGGTTTCTCAAGGGCAAT
>LUTY01000331.1 GCA_001640045.1 Candidatus Thiomargarita nelsonii
ACTAGTACAGGAGGGCGAAAATACCGATACCATTTAATAAAAATAAAATTTATTGAAAATCTTATTAATTTATTTGGTGAGATTTTTATTTTGCAACAACCCTATTATGTGATAAATTTTTTTGTTGAAAAATGGCACAATCAATATCAACAGGCACATTGTTATGAGCAGATTAAAACCGACTTCCATTATTCTTGAACAACATCAACGTGACGACCTAGAAAGGATTGTACGCAAGCATACCAGTCCTCAAGTAAAAGTCACTCGTGCGAAAATCATTTTGTTAGCCGATGAAGGTTATGGTATTAGGGAAACGGCTCGTCAGCTAAAAATATCTCGTGTTCAAGTTCAACGTTGGCGAAAACGTTGGCTTGAAGCTGATTGCTTAGTTGATGTGAATTTGGTGTTATCAGATGCCATTCGTCCAGGTGCGCCAGCGACATATACAGCTGAACAAATTTGTGCTATTGTTGCAATGGCTTGCGAACACCCAGAAGATAGCAATCATCCGATAAGTCATTGGAGCCAACCAGAAATGGCAAATGAAGCAATAAAACGTGGTATTGTGGACAATATATCTCCACGTTCTGTGGGGCGTTTTTTGCATGAGGCTGATTTACAACCTCATCGTGTTCGAGGATGGTTGACTCCTAAACAAGATGAACAATTTGAAGAAAAATGTCATGAGATTTGTAAAACTTATGAACCAGCCTTGGAACGAGAAAAAAAAGGTGAAAAAACTATTTCTATTGATGAAATGACTGGAATACAAGCTTTAGAACGAAAAGCGGCTCATTTACCAATGAAACCTGGTATACCGGAACGTCAAGAATTTGAATCTACTCGTCACGGCACACAAACACTAATTGCTGGCTTTGATGTCGCAACTGGCAAGGTTGACGGCGAAGTTGGTGACACACGAAGAAGATTTGGCTCGTTTTATTAGCAATCGGTTCAAAAATGAACCAATCACTTGTACAATTGGTAGCTGATGAATGTCAAATCACGAACGACTTGGGTAAAAAAGGTCAAACTGGTATTTTGAAATCTATGGAATCTCGTGAAGAATTTTTCTTCCCACAGAATTGTCTTTCATTATACCCCCAAACATTCATCTTCGCGAGATCAAATTGAGATATGGTTTTCTATTTGAGTACGCAAGGTTATTCGACGTGGTCATTTTTTATCCACGGAAAACTTGAAATCTAAAATCAATACTTTTATAAAATATTTTAACCAAACGATGGCAAAACCTTTTCGCTGGACATTTACTTCGTTACTTCGTTGCAAGGAAAACCATTAACGGCGTGAATATGGTATCTGGATTTCTGCCATCCTGTACTAG
>LUTY01000341.1 GCA_001640045.1 Candidatus Thiomargarita nelsonii
GGGGGGGGGCTTCTGGAAAACCTATATCTCCGGGATTTTCTGCTGCCGTGTGTGCTCTTTTTACCCGAAAAAATGCGCCTATATAGGCCCGTTTTTGCTTTTATGTCACAGCAGCGGCAGTTAGCCGTGCAAATCCCTTATGGTATAAAGCTGCTTAACTTAATGGCATTGAGTCCACAAGTGCCTGCATTATCTTCAATTGTCTTGGGACAGCTCAACAATCCAGAGGGGATTGATGGCTATGTTACTGCCGGAGAATGGCCGGGTTATGACTTAAAGAGTGACTTGATGGTGTTATCTGCATGTGAAACGGGCGTGGGTGAAGTGATCAGCGGAGAAGGTGTGATGGGATTGCCTTATGCCTTTTATGTCGCAGGCCTAAGTACAGGACAATAGTTGTGTAAGAGTGAGAAATTTTTTAAAGTTTTCATGAAGATTAAGAAGGACATGACGAAGGTAGTCAAGGCCATGTCGGAAAACACTTTTAAGTGAACGATTAAGAGTTTTTTTTAAAGGTATGGTTTGTTGGTTTTGACAGAGCCATTCTCCGGTTAAATAGGCCCATGTAAAAGCGATAGCCAATAAGGCCATGAGTTTGTCGAGGCGTTCTGGTTTTGTCAGATGAGTCTCCTCAAATCTAAAACCACGGCTTTTCAGACAACCGAACAAGGTTTCGATTTCCCAGCGTTTTGCATAATCGGTTAAAATAGTTTCTGGGGAATTCGAGCTAACAACAATCAGAAAATCACCGTCTGGTAATTTGGTTCCAGCAATATAAAGTTTCATGCCCCAGACATCCCGTTGTTTTGAGAGAACGCGAACCTCATGAGGTTTTAGGTTGTTAAACCAAGTCCAGGCATTAACCAGAAGACCACGGGCATTGGAAATAAGAGTCTTTTTTTTGAGACGAATGCGAAAATCAATCGATTCTTGACTCAGGAAATGAAACCATTCTTTGCCGACAAATTCACGATCGGCTAACAAAAAAGTGATTTTATCCTTACCAAAAGTCGAAATGAAACCTTCTAAGAGTGCAATACGTTCCTCTGTATTTGAATTGCCAGCTTTAGGTAAGAGGGTCCATAATAAAGGCAAAGCAATACCATTGTGAACAATTCCGAGTACCAAGAAATTAATATTCACTTGACCGAATTTCCAATTGGTTCGGTCAAGGGTTAGTGTCCAAGGGGATTTACAAGGAATCAAAGAAGCTACAAACTTAGCAATTGTGCTAGACTTAATTTCAAATCCTCGGAAAAAACGTTGTAAACGTTTATAATGAGACTCAACTTTTGCTGGGCCTGGGAAGGCCGTTGCAATTTCGGCCAGATTGACTGTTCTTACTTTAATCAGTGACAGAATAAACTTTGCTAAAAAGTCTAAACGGGACCCGTGCCAGTTCAATAAGTTACCTAATTCTTGTTGAAGTTCTTTAACACCTTGC
This sequence comes from Candidatus Thiomargarita nelsonii, assembly GCA_001640045.1. Lineage (GTDB taxonomy): Bacteria > Pseudomonadota > Gammaproteobacteria > Beggiatoales > Beggiatoaceae > Thiomargarita > Thiomargarita nelsonii_A. The sequence continues at coordinate 1,445 of LUTY01000341.1, forward strand.
ATATTATTAGCTCGTAATCGTTAAAATTTCTGCTGATATTATATAAATATATCCTTGTAATATCAACCGTTTATTTTTAAAGGTCCTGTACTTAGGTCGCAGGCAATAAAAATACCATACTCACTTTATGGAAAATCTCCGATGAGATCACAACGGAATTTATCACAAGCTTTTTTGCCAAGCTCAAAGCCGGCGTGGGACAAATAGAAGCTTTGACGGCGACTAAGCGCGAGTTTTTGAAAAAGGGTGGTATCTATAGCAATCCTAAGTATTGGGCAGCGTTTGTGTTGTATGGTGTTTAAAAAGGTGAGCCATCATTCGTTGTGGATCAGAAAATAGGAGTCCAAGATTTTTAAAGACATCCAAGATAAATCTTGGACTCCGGACCAAAATAGTTTGTTTAGTACAACTTATAATCGAAAAAAACGGATTGATTTCTTGGCTGTCGATGAGCTAATCTGTTGTATTATTTTCTCATTCCACCTCAACCGTTACCTGCTCCGTCGCCCATTTATCTTCTGTCGAGACACTCCCCCTTTGTCCATACACCACATTAACTAAGAGTTGCTCTAAAGGATTCAAATTTCCCTTTAAACCACCGTGTACAAAAGGCGATTGCACTAATAATGACACATCAATTGGACTCTTGCTGGTAGTAATCACCTTAATAGTGTCCTCCCCGACTTCTATCATTGGCAAAACGACTTCTTCCACGAGTTCCCGTTTTTGTCCGGCATTGAGATGGGCAGACTCCATCCCTTCCCAAACACCGGGAAAAATAGAGTAGATAGCACCGCTGGGAGTGATATTGATAAGGTAACAATAATAATCCTGCTCGGATTTATTATCCAAGGTGAAAGTGAGAAAATCACCTTTGTTTAACTTGCGTCCATTCATTTCCGGCAAACTGTATGGCCCGTTTTTGCGATGCCATCTCCAAGAACCATCGGATTCGGGGGTCCACACACAATTGTCCCCTTTTTGACAAGAGTTATCTGGACTCAGAATAAAAGTTTGCACCGTCACCGGTAAAGTACTGCCACGAGGACTTTGAAGTGCTTTAAGCTCACGGATACGCGCTAATTTATTTAAATTGTCCTGTAGCAACTTAATGCCTTTGGTTAGGTTATCAAATGAAATTCGCAGGTTTTTATATAATAACAATTGCTCTGGTGTGAGTATCCATAATTCAGGTGGTTGCTCAGGAAAGGATTTTGGCAAAGCGTCTTCAGGCTTTTCACGGACAAGTTGCCCATCTTCTAGCAATGGGCGCAACAGGTACAAACGCAGATCAGCATGAGACGGCTCATCGGTGAGCATATAGGCTGGGAATGACAGCGTACCGTCGGGCTTTGGCTGGAAGGCGGATTGTATGGCCTGTAATAATGCCTTGTCTTTTCCATCTGGAAAATCGGCCTCCAAGTACACCTTAATGGGCGACAAAGAGTAAACATGGCTTTCCTCTATTACCAAATCACCCGTCTGGAAAGCGTCCTCGGAGTTAGGCTTACCATAACTGACGAAAGGTGTCACCATCTCAATAGTCAGGCTCGGCAATTTTTGTGGATTGGGGTGTTGGGGTTTATACAAGCGATAGACGGAGCCTTTAGTCACGCCAGCAATAGAACCGACTAGAATTTTCACCTTTTCTTCATGGATGCGATAGACCGGAATCGTTGTCGGTAGCGGAGTAAAGTCATCTTCCAGCACCAATCGACCTTCCATCTGCGGTTGCTGTACGATGCCGCGCTTAGTCGTCAGTTGTGCATAAGTCCGCTTAAACACATCATCCCAAGTGTCAACCGTTTGAGCTTGCTGTAAATTATGTACCCAATGCCAAGTAAATAAACCATAGTATTGATCATCTTCTCTCGGTTTCTCAATGGCAGATTCATGATCTCGTGCCGCTCCCACGCGAATGCCATGAGGAGTTGTCAGTCGTGTGTAGGTGAGTTTGCCCAAAATATGTGGTCGTTTATCGTCTTTGACGGCCCGAATGAGTACTTCACCCCGCTCAACCGCACGGCTAACGGTGGCAGAGTGACAAGAATCCGAGACAAACACGACTTGCTTGGTCTTGTCATACAATTTCGCCAACCAAGCATTAATTTCATCATCTAACACGTCATAGTCGTCTATACCATCTCTACCGGTGCGAGCACCGTAAGACACCCACGTTTGGTCTTTGTCGCTGGGCTCATCACTGTTTAAATCAGCGGTTTGCGAGCCATGGCCCGAGTAATAAATATAGACAAAATCGTCGGGTTGAACTCGCTCAATCAGTGCCTTGAACGCCTTTTCAATGCCAGTATGAGTGGCTTGGGCATCCTTGATGATAATAAAATCATCATCTTGAAAGCCAAAGCGTTTACGCAACACGCCTTCAGTCAATTTGAGGTCATTGATGGGGCCGGAAAGAGAGTTAAAGGGTGTCTTG
>LUTY01000333.1 GCA_001640045.1 Candidatus Thiomargarita nelsonii
TCTGCCGCATAAAGTGCAAGTAGCATGTTGAGCGCGGCTTTAGAAATGGCATAAGCGTTCCATCCCCGATGACCCGATTGCGATGCACCGGAAGAAATGCCAATCACTTGTTTGATCTCTGGTCCAGCAGCCAATAAATAATCAAGTAATACTTTATTTGCCCAAACATTGACTTGCATGGTGTCTTTAATATCTGCCATGGCAGTGTCTTTGAGATCAGCAAAAGGTGGGAGGATGCCAGCATTCAAAACGATCAATTCTAGGGAACTGATCCCTTTGAGTAAGTCACTGATTGTTTTTTCAATTTCGTCTAGTTTGGCGAGATCTAAGCGGGCAAAATGAAAATGTTCTGAGCGGATTGCAACGTCCCTTCGACTCACTCCATAAACATGATAATCCGTTTTGCTCAGATAATGGTTAACGAGTCCATGCCCAATGCCTGAGCTGACTCCCGTGATTAAGATATTTTGTTGCATGGTTTATTTTTATAGCTTTTCAGAAAAATATTCCAAGCCTAAACCTCAGAGGTTTTTAGCTAAGGCAACTCACAAATAATAATATACCAGGGCTTGCGCGTGGGATTGCCCCTACAAACATTTATGGGACTGGTAGGGGCAATCCCTTGTGGTTGCCCTTGGTATATTTATTTTTTGGAGTTGCCTAAAATATTTATCTGAAATACTCTAGTTCGTTTGATTTTGAAGACTTTGCTTATGTTGTTGCGCCAATTTAACATAATGATTGGCTGAATATTCAAAATACGCGATCTCTTTTTCAGTCAACGGGCGTATCTTTTTCACTGGATTGCCAAGCCACAAATGGCCACCTTCTAACACTTTACCTGGTGGAACGAGACTGCCCGCGCCCAACAAAGTATAAGGCTGTAACACGGCACCATCGAGCACAATAGCACCGATGCCGACGAGGCAATGATGTTCTATGGTACAGGCATGTAGGTTGGCTTGATGACCAACAGTGACTGCCTCGCCTATCAAGAGTGGCTGCCCGCCGGGACAATATTCACTATCGTGGCTGACGTGTAGCACACTATTGTCTTGCACATTGGTACGTGCGCCGATACTAATACTCTCTATGTCGCCACGGGCGACCACCATCGGCCATAGTGAGGCCTGTTCTCCCATTGTCACTTGCCCGATGACAAGTGCCATGGGATCAATATAGGCACTCTCAGCAATTTTCGGTGAATGACCTAGATATTCGCGGATTGACATTTATTTATTACTCCCGGGCTGTCGTCAAATTTTCTGTACAACCACTAGCATTGCTACAAGCAGAACATCCAGATTTGAATGCCACAGTGTTAGGATTATATTTTCTAACCCAAATCTGAAATAGTGCCCAAGCTGAGCAGATAGCTGCTAAACTAATAATAGCCA
>LUTY01000334.1 GCA_001640045.1 Candidatus Thiomargarita nelsonii
GTCCAAAAATGTCCTTCTTGTGCGTTCCACATAGCCTCAACAAAATTTTTGGCATGTTTAGCACTTTCCAGCCATTTGGTTTCTTTTGTTATGCGATAGAGCCGCATAAAAACGGGATACAAATCAATGTTGTGTTCTGTGGCTTTGTAAAGAAGCTTTTGGGGAGGCGTTGGGTTTTTATCTGTTTGTTCCCATCCTTTATAGCCTCCTGTGTACCCGCCTGCCCCTCGCTCATCCTTAGTTTCTCTCTCAAGCCATTCTCCCATCGTTTTTACTGCTTCAAGATATTTTTCTCCCCCCATTTTTTCGTAATAGCCAAGGAGAGCAAGCATAGCCCAAGCGAGGTTGCCAGTATGGGTGGACACACTATACTCGTCTTCAAACCACGCTTGCTTTCCTGTATCCCACCAGCCGGACAATTTTGCCGTCCCGGTGACAGACTCTGCTAAATCCCCGGACATATAGACATTCCTCAAACGCCCATCCTTATAATGCCTATCATTATTCAAGACAAAGACAAGGGCATCTGCTAATATTTTTGCTCTCCTTAAATCATCCTCAGTTCCTCTTGCTAGAAAGGCAAGTAGGGCAAGCGCGTTATCATAGACATGGGCGGCATTTGCAATAGCGATTTCTTTATCGATATCCAGTATTTCATAGCTTTGTAGAAACCTGAGTGCGTTGGGACGAGGTAAATCATACTGCACATCGTCTATATAAAATATAGGATCAATGGCTACTGTCCAGCCAAAGGGGCTGATAACGTGGGTTAGGTCTTTTCCGCTCAGATCAATTGTATATTTTTTCCATGCCTTGGTTAAGCTGATTCTGCCAGTAGAAGCCTTTGGTTGAATAGAATCTGGATAGTCTCCAGTCACGCCGCCAGCAAAAAATTCAACAGGTTCTCCCCCCTCTTCACCTCTAGCATAAAAAGTTACTTGTGTGGCACCAGTGAGATCAAACCCAGCATTGGGTATTTGTCCCCAATTGCCATCAGGCTCCAACCAGTAAATTCCGACCCAGTCTATTGTTGAAGTGGTTTCCCATATATTCTTAAAACAAGTTGGAATTCCAGCGTGGTTCAACTTTTAATATGTCAATCCCTACCGGTGTTCCCATCCATCCGCCGGGCGCTCCATGATTACCACCCGCAATAAAATCTGTGTACACATCAAAGGTTTGATGGAATTTATCCATAATTTCTTCTAAGTGTTCAAAAGCGCGTGTTTTAGACTCAATACTCAAGTCAACAACATATACCCTGCGAATCCGTTCAATAGCAGGATTGCCAGCAGCATCACTCACATTATAAGCGATTCTATATGCGCCGGTTTGATTGGTATCCACATTTCCACTGATGACAACCTTATTGGTAATA
>LUTY01000335.1 GCA_001640045.1 Candidatus Thiomargarita nelsonii
TGATGCGTCGGGCGGGATTATGTAATCCCTCGGTAAATGCGCGAATAAATAAGGATTGTAGTGGGGCTGGACAATAGCTCCAACGTTGACGAGCAACAAACGAGTGTATATGAGCAACTTCCCGTTGCTGTTTTTGATAAGCGGCTTGTTGTAATGCTAATTTCGTGGCACGTTGACGCTCAAAAGCTTCATAATTACCTGTATATAAATTAATTTGTTGTTGCTCGATATGGGCAATACTCTCAACCACATTATCCAAAAATTCCCGATCATGGGAAATTAACAACAAGGTGCCGGGATAACGCTTTAACCATTGTTCAAACCATAACACCGCATCCAAATCTAAATGATTAGTCGGCTCATCCAATAACAATAAATCGGAGCGACACATCAGGGCTCGCGCCAAATTTAAGCGCATCCGCCAGCCACCGGAAAATTGATTAACCGGCTTCTCTGTCACAGTAAAGCCTAAACCGTGCAACAATTGCGCTGCCCGTGTCCGCGCCGTATAGCCATCAATCGCCTCAAACTGGGCATGTAAGCTGGCTTCGCGCATACCATCACCAGCTTGTTGCGCCGCCACTAAATCGGCTTCAATCTCGCGCAATTCTTGATCGCCATCAAGCACATATTCTATCGCCAGCGTAGAAACGGCGGGCGTTTCTTGGGCAACATGGGCAATTGTTAAATGAGGCGGTAATTCGACATCACCTTCATCTTGATGCAATTGCTGATGCAGCAAAGCAAATAAACTAGATTTGCCGCAGCCATTGGCACCGATAAAGCCGACTTTTTGGCCAGCATTGATGGTGATATTGATTTGATTAAAAAGAATTTTTGTTCCACGTTGTAGGGAAAGATTGCGTAAGGTAATCAAGCTACAATTTCCACCTCAGTTCCACTGATATTCAATTTCAAGCCCAATTTCAAAGGCGCCGCACGTTGTGGATCAACCGGTTTCAGGCTGCCATCAGGAAATCTCGCAGTCCATGCCTTTTCGGTCAAGTTGCGAATCCCCCACACATTTGGTTTTTGAGGATTTTGCACAATTTCTCCAATAATCGTATTGGGTTTATCGCTTGTTTGTTTAATATGCCTTTGAAATAACTTGGTTTTACTATTAAGTAATAGGGTATGCTGTCCGTTAGCAAATACCAGCTTGGGCGGTATAGTTATCGCTGTTTGACAATGCCAACAATGAAGCGTCCCTTGCCACCATAGATTTTCCGCCTGACATTTTGGACAAACAATGCCACCGTCTTTGAGTTGTAAAAATAATCTTTGCCATTCCCCTTCCATGATGCGTCGGGCGGGATTATGTAATCCCTCGGTAAATGCGCGAATAAATAAGGATTGTAGTGGGGCTGGACAATAGCTCCAACGTTGACGAGCA
>LUTY01000336.1 GCA_001640045.1 Candidatus Thiomargarita nelsonii
TAAGTTTTTGAAATCTTCCCCGTTATCATTGGCACGTTGAATAATTTTGTCGTCTATATCAGTGATATTTCGCACATAAGTCACTGAAAAACCTAATGAACGCAAATAACGCACAACCACATCAAAAACCACCATCACTCGTGCATGTCCTACATGGCAGTAGTCGTACACTGTCATGCCGCAGACGTATAAACGGATTTTGCCTGGCTCGATGGGGGTAAAGGGTTGTTTTTGTTTGGTGAGGGAATTGTATATAGTGATCATATAGTGATTTAAAGTTGCTAGTCTGCTCCTAAAAAGTTAGACAAAGTTGGACATTTTAGGTAATTCGCTCTCTGTTGATAACCCCGAAGAGTTGCAACTAGAGTCCTGGTTGAGCAGTCCCAACCGTTGTCGCTCAGTCCGTTTTAACAAGATGGATTTCACCTTTTGAAAAGGTGTCCAACGATCAATCTCCGGATCGTTAAGTCTTGCCAAAACGTTTCGCGCAGCATTCTCATCAGCTTGTAACACCACCCCGTCGAAACAGTGAAATGAATCTCCACTACGTTTGCCCAAAAGGACTCCGTAGCGGCTATCCATTTGCGAAGTGTACGCGCTATTGACAAGAATGACCGAAGAACCTCTTCGGCGAGAAATCGTGTCTAAGGCAGTCGCTATCACGCCTTTTGTCCAGGCAGATAGTCTTCTAGTCACATTTTTTCCAAATTTTTTTGAGGTAATTGGCGAAGTTAAATCTCTCAAAGCAATAAACTCAGCTTTGTCAACTAACTTATGTGTTGCTTGATAGATTGTGTCTTTAATTTGAGCTTGGACTTGATCATTTTGGCGATTAAGCTTCTTTCTACCTAAATTCTTTTCAATAAGATTTGGTTTTTTATGTGATTTCTTATTCGCAATCGCCCTAAGCTTATTTCTCGCTTGATATTTCTTCTTTAATCTATCAGATTGCTGAGTAAGTATTTTGCCTAATCCTTCGCCATAATGCTTGCCTTCAGAATCAACAAAAACTTCTGTATAACCCTTATCTATTCCTATCGTCGCTTGACCACAAGTTTTAGTTTCTTCTATATCAATCGTATAATGAACTTCAACTTCTCCATCTTTTAAAATCAATCTTAATGTGCCAGTTGGTTCAACTGTTGTATTAAGCGGGATAGCAAGGAGCGATCCTTTTTGTAAACTGGGTATTTTTACCCAAGCATGGCCACCTAATTGAAAAGTCGTGTAATTATCAGAACGAACAACGATTTGGTTGTTTGTATGATTACGCCCGTGTTTCCAATATTTACGCATTAAGCGTCTCAAATAGTTATCGGAAGTCCAATCATCCGATTTCAGTTTTTTGTACAGTTCATGGCGTTTCTTCTCATCAGAAACTTGTTTGTAAAG
>LUTY01000337.1 GCA_001640045.1 Candidatus Thiomargarita nelsonii
TGTTGAGACTGGGGCGTTTATAGCAAGCTTCTAACATCAGATCGCGATTGCCGACAGCACGCAATAAGCGAATTCCATTGGTTTCGGATGAGTCTTCAGCGGCCATATGTAATCCTAGTTGAGTGATGCCCATCGGGAGGCCCAGTGCCACTAAAATCAGCAACGCCAGCGCGAATCCCCAGCGCACTCCTGGCACTTTGCGCCGTTGCATTTTCAGATGGCGATAACATGTAAACGCTGTGAGTAGGGAAAACAAGGGTGCCATGACTAGAAAACCGAGACCATAGATAATAATGCCAATAGCCCCCAACGGTAAAAGTGGGAGGAAAATCAAGGTATAAAAACCGGCTATGCCGAGTGCGAAGCCATTTGCTAAGCCGAGTTTCGAGAGATGAGTGGCATCCCCCTGACTCACCGCCTTCCAAATCCACAAATTGGCAAGGGGTACGGCGCCCACCAATAGGACATGCACAAAGGTTGGAATGGGATCGAAAAACGTGTCTGCACACATAGCAGTTGTCAATTCGATACCCAGTGTCAATAGTGGCAATATAATGCCGAAAATTAACATTAAGGTGCTTGTAGAGGTTTTAAGTTTGTTCATAATGTAAGGAGTTCAAAATTTATTTTGGACGAGTTTTGGTTGCAGGACGCTCCGCGTCCTGGCAGGCATTCCCACGCGGAGCGTCAATGCCAGTATGATAAACCCCTCAAAATCAGACCTGCGAGGAGACCCATACATCGCAGGTCGTTGTAAATTAAAGGGAAAATTAACATACGGGGTATTAGTCTCCCCGTAGGTTTGTCTTAGCTTAATGGCATTGACGCGGAGCGTGGGAACGAGAAATGTTGAGTGTTTTTGCCGCTTGTTTACAAACTTGATATGCTTTGCGATCTGTCTTTTTTCTGGCAGATTTGTGGAAGAGGGTTCGGGGATTGATGCCATCTTCAGGGCCGATTTCTGCACATAAAGTGGCCATTTCTTTTAAATATTGTTTTCTGGACTTCATCTTGATGCTCTTTTGATAAATCAGGTGAGTACAACTAATGTTCAACAACGAATAAAACCCTTCAACATCAATGAGAATAATCATTTGAGAGCACTAAGGAGCTTGATATTTCGTTACCGAAGTAAACGAAGTAACTACGCCTCGCTGTGTTCATCTTGAAGGTTTTTATTCGTTGTTGAACATTAGTTGTACTCACCAGAATAAAAAGAAAAGTAATGTGAGCACCTCGCCCGTCAAGTCCAGAAATTTATTTACTGAACCGGGACGAGGTTTGATGAATTAGTTGTGCATTAACTCAACATGCTGCCAGTCCGATTGATATCCCAAACTTTTCTGATACGACGGCACACGAGCTTGGAAACACACAACGGTCATCTCAATA
>LUTY01000338.1 GCA_001640045.1 Candidatus Thiomargarita nelsonii
AAACGTTGCGGTTCTATTCGTACAGAAGTATGGCGCAGGATATGAAGGTAAAAATAAAGTAGCGTTAATAGAGGCTAAAAATAGTAAAACAACTAATACAATTATAAGACAATTGTTTTATCCATTTCGTCAATGGACTTCTCATACCAAAAAGAAAGTGGTAACATTATTTTTTGAAAAAAGAGATAAATACTACTTATTTTGGCAATTTGAGTTTAAAAATAGTGATAATTACAATAGCATTCAATTAGTTAACTCATGTCAGTTTGAGATAGTAAACTAGCAAATTAGTGGATTGGTTTTATCAATTGGAAGCCCCTTTACTAACCTCACACACGATTATCATAATGAACAAACCACCGCCGCTGTAACGGCAAGTAAAATTGATCGGGGAGGTGGCAAATCCCAATTGATTGGGCAATTGAAAACTCTATATCCCATATAATTAAAAATTGGCTTGATAAAAAATTATTATGAACCTTTTTTAGGTGGCGGAGCCGTTTTTTTTGACATTATCAATCATTATCCAGTAAATCATAAAAAATTATGAGCCTATTGATAAAACAGATAATTTTTTTGAAACACAATATGGGGGTTTTAACATTCAAAGAGTATTAGCAAACCGGATGATAAATAGTGTTGCGACTCAACGAGGCAAGATAAATGATACTTAGAGAACGATTAATAAAAGAAATTGAACAACTGCCACCCGTGGAGTTGATAGTTGTCCAAAATATTGTTCAAATGCTAACAAGGCACATAGAGCCTCAGCCTGCATTGACGAAGCGGGATGGCTATCTTGAAACAAGAAAAGCCTTAGCCGCCTGCCGAGGTAATTTGTCGGATGACATCATTCTGGAGCGTGAGGATCGGATATGAATCTCTTTTTTGATACCTCAGCTTTGGTAAAGTACTTTCACATTGAAGAAGGTACTGAGCAAGTCACGGCATTAATACATGATTCCGCTCATGAAGTCTGGATTTTGGGACTTGCGCGTATTGAATTTATCAGTGCCCTTTTCAAAAAATACCGGGCTCGCGTTATTGATAGTGAGCAACTGGATTTGGCAATCGCGGGTTTTGAGGTGTAATTGTATAGCACATAATTTATTACTCACCTTTAACCATTCTTATCCATTTTGGCTAATTTGGTGATTAAAAATCAGTTTGACATTCTTTTTCAGAATCCTATAATAGGTACAAGAATTTTTTTGTGCGAAACGGTTATGATAAAAAACCTTGCGGAATAAAAAAAATTGGAGCCATAAAATGAAAAAAGCTAAAAAAGTGACGAGAATTGCTTATGCTGATGACCTTAATCAAGCAAAATATGACGCATTAGATGAAATCGCGAAACGTTGCGGTTCTATTCGTACAGAAGTATGGCGCA
>LUTY01000339.1 GCA_001640045.1 Candidatus Thiomargarita nelsonii
TCAGCTTTTAAAGTCGTCTCAAGCTGAGTCGATTGATTAGCCAGTTGCGCCTGCGAGGCTGCGCTTTCCTCTTTTAAGGTTTGCAATTGTGCGCTGAGCCCTTCGAGCTTGTCATTGTGCGCCTTAGCCAATGTCGCAACGTCAGCTTTTAAAGTCGTCTCAAGCTGAGCAGATTGGTCAATATGAGCATTTTGTTGCGCCTGCAAGGCACCCGTTTTCTCTTTCAAGGAGAGCAAAGCGCTGTTGACTTGACTCAATTGACTGCTCAGTTGTTCTATTTGCTCACTGGACTGCTTGACCGAGGACGCGCTATCCTCTTTCAAGGTTTGTAAGGCTGTTTCTAATTGATTGGATTGCGTCTTGAGTTCTGAAATCTTGAACCCAATGACAGCAAGGACAATCAAAGCAACGACGGCTGCAATAATGGGTCTCATATTCATATAAATATTTTCCTTGTTAAAATGGAGAGTTAGGAGTTCGACGGGTGAGGGGCATAAACGCCGATACGCCTCAAAGCGAACATAATATATAGCCGCGTGGGTTAAGTCAAATGGCGCGAGGATAACACGCCTGCTGGCTTGCCAAAATCCCACCGTTCTGGCTTAAAGTCTATGGGTTGACACGATTTTTAATCGGATTGTTTTGACATTTCATTATTAAATTTAATATATTAAATAACAATAAGCGCAAAGCGTGAGGCTGAGACAATGAGCAACAATAGACATTTTAAAGATAAATCTCATATCAAATTAAGCTACATTACACACTTTTACTTTAATCAGTCAGATGCATCAGCACTGATAGATTTGCTCAGGCGGTATGAAAAATATTCGCCTGAGTTGTTAGATCAAATTCAATTTGTCGTGGTTGATGATTGTTCTCCTATAAAATACCTTATTCCCGATTTCAATCTCAATCTGACTTGGTTAAGGATTACGGACGATATTCCTTGGAATCAAGGGGGTGCCAGAAATCTTGGGGTGACTTATGCTAAGTCGGATAAGATATTAATGACGGATTTAGATCATGAATTTCCAGAAAAAACATTGGAAAAAATGGTGCGTATGCGAGAATGCGGACGCAATTTTTATAAGATTTATCGGACGGATGAAATCACGGGCAAAATCAGAAAGGGACATCCTAACACTTTTATGATGTCAAGAGCCAGATTTATGCGATTTTTTGGTTATGATGAAGAATTTGGGGGTCATTATGGTGCCGAAGACTTTCGTTTTGTCAAAAACCAAAAATATCATGGTTCGAGACAACTCTATTTGAGCAAAAAATTTCGCTGCCTGGAAAGGACAGATATTGATAGGGATCAATCTTACCATAGTTTGGAGAGAGACTTTTCTTATAATACTCCAATCGATGCTAGAAAAAAACAGG
>LUTY01000340.1 GCA_001640045.1 Candidatus Thiomargarita nelsonii
ATTATAATATATAATTATGTAATTTTTAATTCGTTTATTTCTCAATTAGTTGTACTTACCAAATAGTCCTAACGGGATATTGCCTGATCATTGGATCAGGTGTCAGAATAATCAAATCATGCTCAATCGCTTGACACACTAACATACGATCAAATGGATCGCGGTGGATTTCTGGCAATTTGTAGAGTTGCAAAGTAGAAGCTTCGTCCAAGGCTAGACTTTCAGCGTGTTTGACGCTAATTTCCCATGCTGAAATAGCACTTAAATAAACTTTATTGTTTGGATCAGAAAAAAGCTTTCGTGCATCTGCCGTTAGTTCGGGTGCGTTTGCCGCTATCCATAAAAAAGTACAGGTATCGAGTAATAGAAAATTCATCATTTCTTACCCTCAAAAGCATCCTGCAAGTCTTCGGGGAGTTCATCAAAAAAATGCGGTGACACTTGGAATTTGTCTTTGGCTAAACCAATTGGACGAGTGGAACTCTTTGTTTTTATCACTTCTTTCGCGCTCAAAGTAGAATCTTGTCGCAGCAAAATAACAGTGATTGGTTTATCATACCAATCTTGGTAATTTTCAGGAATTTTAATAATCCCTGAAGTCGCATAACAATTAAAGTCAATGGCTGGCATATTGTTCTCCTGAGATAAATAATTTACCTTCCTTGCATTTTTTTTTAGGTTTTGCCTCATGCTTACCTACGTTCTTCTATCAAAAACAAACTACAAGCATCGTAGGTAAGCATGGATAACCCCCCATTTATGTTTTGCCTTATCCCTTCGATAATGCAATCCGTGTCAAAAATAATAGTCACTACTTTATTTAGATTTCATCGCATAAGCCTCATCATGAGGACCAACGGTTAGAAAAATCACTGTTTTATCAGACAAATATTCACAAAAACAGTAATCACATGCAGGCTCTTCTCGGCATTCTTCACAAATAACAAAAATGAGGCGAAACGAAGTAAGCGTAGCTAAAATTACGATCAATACGGGCACTGCGACAACCGCGTAAATTTAATTTACCCGTAGCATCACCTAACACCTCTGTATTGGCATACGGATTAGACAAAATGCGTTCAATACGACGCTTGAGGCTCACACCAAACCTCTTCGTGCGAGAATAATTGAATGGATTTCTGTGCCTTACGTTGGATAATTTCTTCCATATCCAGAGGAGAGTTAGGTTCTATATAAAAAGTATTGTTTTTAAAAATTTCTGTCAATTCTTCTCGTACAACACGCCGGCTCCAAAGCATTGAGTAGCTCATCAACACCGAATGTAATTTGTTGTGATGATGTTATCATAATTCGACTCTTGAGTTATGTAATAGGTTTATTATTATAACCAAAAAATTTAAGCACTTAGCCAGAAATTGAGTCCACATT
>LUTY01000350.1 GCA_001640045.1 Candidatus Thiomargarita nelsonii
CTTGCAGATCATACCTCGACGCCAGGCTATATGGCCAATACTCATAATGGCATGTTTCGTGGCAACGGCGCAACGGGTCGTGATTTTCACCCTCGACTTTAATATGTTGCGGCTCATGGTGCTGTTTGGCTTCATGCGTTTGTTTATTCGGAAGGAGTTAGAGTTATCCTTTCAGATGCAGCCTTTAGACCGGGTTTTAATCGCCTTAGCTTTCGCTAAGACCATTATCCATACAGCACAGACAGGTTCTGCATCAACCTTGGTGTATGAACTGGGCGAGTCATTCGATACGATAGGCTTGTATTTCCTGTTCCGATGCTTGATCCGCACATGGAAAGATGTGGAACAGGTTGCGATGGCGTTTATCTTCATGAGTATACCTCTTGCTGTGTTTTTTCTGAATGAGCATCTCACTGGAGAGAACTTGTTTTCGGCATTTGGTGGTGTACCTGAGTACACTATGATGCGCCAAGGTCGGTTGCGGTGCCAAGGCGCATTCCCGCATCCAATCATTGCAGGATGTTTCTGGGCTGCCGGATTTGCGAAAAACCAGCCAAGGATTTAATCCGTTATTTTCGTAAATCCGTTGTACTTACTATTTAGGGACAAGTCTATTAATTCAGGTATGGAAAAGTAATGAAGAGGTGAAAGCGATGTTGAATTTAGAGCGAGAAATTGTAAACGGCTTAACTGACCCAGTTCCGGTGGGATAGAACTGCTGAGTTGGTTGGAATACACCCAGAGTCGTATTAAATTGCTCAACTGACCCAGTTCTGGTGGGATAGAACCGCTGAGTTGGTTGTCACTCAGAGCGAGAAATTGTAAATCGCCCAACTGAGCCAGTTCCGGTGGGATAGTACCGCTGACTTGGTTGAAACCCAGAACGAGAGATTTTAAACGGCTCAACTGAGCCAGTTCCGGTGGGATAGAACTGCTGAGTTGATTGCTCCGCAGATAGAGAGATTGTAAACGGCTCAACTGACCCAGTTCGGGTGGGATAGAACCGCTGAGTTCGTTAAAGTGCAGTTCTAGATTTAGTTAGTAAACGGCTCAACTGACCCAGTTCCGGTGGGATAGAACCGCTGAGTTGGTTGGAAGACAGTTTGAGCGTAAAGACATGTCCAGCACATTCCACGCCATACCAATCACAAGGCGTATTCGTCACATTCCAGCCCGTGTTATCTTTCCAATTATCACCATCAGTAGTATTATAGAGAGTGACAAGAACTTCACACTCCGTAGATGGTATCTCAGTAACAGCCGCGCAATCAGTTGCAGCTTGCGCTAAAGGCGATATTAAAACTAACGCCAATAATAACCCAATTAACATATAAACATCCTATTTAGTATGATATATAAATCATGCCAAATTAAAAAGGAGTTGTCTAGTTTTTTTAGTTTGAACTTCAGCGATTAATATTATATCTAACTGAATTATTTATAAAATAATATATAAATAATTATAATTTGGCCAATAATAAAACTGATATTAATACCGTATTGACGGTTTTATTCGTTGTTTAACATTAGTTGTACTCATCCGCGCGACTTGTCGAGCCTGAAATTCACCTGCATAGTCGTCAAAAATTTGTTATCATCTCACACACTAAATTTTTTCCAACATCTATAATAATATGAGTTCCAATCAATTTAACCACATTTCAATTAATGGATACCGTCGTCTCTTTTCGATTGACGTACAGATGAGACCATTGACAGTAATGATTGGCGCGAATGGAGTCGGTAAAACGGCTTTTTTGGAGGTTTTGTCTTTGCTGGCGGCTTCTGCCAATGGACAATTAGCCTCCCAAATATCTGATATGGGCGGCATAAGTGACATTTTGACCCACGAAAAGGCTGAATCCTTGAAGTTTGAATTATCTATGGAAGTCCCTGAAAAGGCACCCATTGATTACGCTTTACATCTTGATCTTAAAGGAGACTATTACGACATTGAGACCGAAACACTTGTGCAAGAACGTCAATATATTGATCGTCATGGTCCCACTACCAGCTATTATGATGCACTTGCTAAAAAAATTACCCAACTAGAACAAGCACCTCTCCGTTTTGAAACCTTTCTGTCGCAACTGCCCAAAATGTTTACAGAACCAGAAAATTTTCGTAGTAGGCTGGCTCAAGTGACTTATTACGGTGCTTATGCGCTGAATGTGGGGCCTAAATCTCCTCTTAGATTGCCACAAAAGATGCAACCTACCAAGTCACCGGGTAAAAATGGAGAGTATTTGGTTTCCTATCTCTATTACATGCGAGAAATGGACAAGTATCGTTTTGAAATGCTTGAGGATAGCCTAAAAGCGGCTTTTCCAAGTTTTAAAGGGCTGAATTTTCCCCCAGTCGCCGCAGGAATGCTTGCTCTAACTTGGCATGATAAAAATTTTTCTACGCCTTTGTACATGCATCAACTTTCTGAAGGCACTTTACGTTTTCTCTGGTTAGCAACCTTGTTGCAGTGCGGCGATTTGACTGCCGTTACGCTGATTGACGAACCTGAAGTGAGTTTACATCCAGAATTATTAAGTCTTTTATCTGAACTGATGCGTGAAGCCTCTGAGCGAACTCAACTGATTGTCGCTACTCATTCTGACCGTTTGATCAGTTTTTTAGAACCTCACGAAGTTCTTATCATGGATGCTGATGAGGAAGGATTGACAAAAATGACGTGGGCTGACGATGAAGAGCTTGATTTAGAACATTGGCTCGAAGATTATCGCTTGGATGAACTTTGGCGTATGGGATGCTTGGGAGGGCGGGCATGAAAATTATCATCTTGGTTGAAGGAAAAACTGAAAGAGTTTTTATGCATTTTTTACGAGAATTTTTGCAAACACGTTTGACAGAAATGCCCAAACTGTCTTGTCGTCCTTATCATGGTAGAATTCCCAAGGATGACAAGTTGAGACGCATTGTAGAAAAGTTATTAGCAGGCAAAAAACCAGCCCAGGCGGTGATCGCATTGAGTGATGTAGGCACTGACGATTTTATTGATGCTGCCGATGCTAAACAGAAAATGAAGAATTGGGTAGGCAATAATCCCAATTTTTACCCACACGTTGCACAACATGATTTTGAGGCATGGCTATTGCCTTTTTGGTCAGATATTCAAAAATTGGCAGGGCATAATAAAAAGCTACCGAGCAATGAACCTGAAAAGGTGAATCACAATAAACCGCCTGCAAGACATCTTGAGGAAATTTTCCGGCTTGGGAAACGTAGACGCTACCAAAAACCTCGTGATGCCAAGAGCATTTTAGAAGGAAAAGATTTAACCATTTCGGCAAATGCTTGTCCCGAATTGAAGGCTTTTCTAAATACGCTTTTAACATTATGTGGTGGTACACCGCTTTCATGAATGAGTGCAACATGTTTTTCTGCGTGGCATATTAAATCAGCAAGCGTAGGGTGCGTCCTACGCACCCTCCCACCATCATTAATCAAGCCCCACCAAAAATCACATCAAAAAACACCCATTTAGGGTAACAATTACAAACAAGTGACATGGGCAAAGTGTACCGAGTCCATCACACTGGCAAATAGATTTAATCAGGTGAAAGCGATGTTGATAAAGCCCTATAAAAATTGTGCAACCACAGACAAAACAATGACAAAAATAACAATAACTGTACTACTAACTGCGCTAATCAAATAAGAAATCAAGCCTGTTTTTCGACTTACCTTTACCATTTCTGTTATATACACCACTAGAACAAGTACGGTAACCGTCAACCAGAGAAACAAAAATAAGTTTATAGATTCCATTAATTGACAAATAAATTATGACTTGACATCAATAATATGATTTTTATTTCAAATACCAAATTTAATTTATTTATGCAATAGGAGTCCAAGATTT
>LUTY01000342.1 GCA_001640045.1 Candidatus Thiomargarita nelsonii
AATCGTGCTATGTTGAATGTCTCTGTTCGCAAAGATGGGACCGGTGCCAGCTCTGACCGTACTGTGGTCAGAATTGGGCAGTAACATGATCTACGCCGGCCCGCTCACGATCCTGAGCTACCTACAAATTCTCTCCCGCCACGGCATTTTGGTCAAAGATGGCCGGGTATTGGAATCGCTGCGCCAAGTTGACACCGTAGTCTTTGACAAAACCGGCACCCTAACTTTGGAACAACCCACGGTAGGCCAGATTCATCGCTTGGGTGACTGGGATGAAAACACTCTGTTAGGCTATGCAGCAGCAGCCGAATATCGTCAACCACACCCGATAGCCAAAGCCATTGTGGATAAAGCGGCCAGCAAAAACCTAGAATTGCCCGATTTAGATGAAGCCAGCTATGAGGTGGGTTATGGCATTAAAGTTTTGATTGACGGACAACTGATTCGGGTCGGTAGTGGCCGGTTCATGAGCCGCGAAGGCATTGAATTGCCAGAAGTTGCACAAAACATCCAAGCGCAAGCAGAGGAGATGGGTTTCTCCCTGATTTATATTGGTATCGATCAGCAATTAGGCGGCATTTTAGAAATGCACCCCAACATTCGTCCTGAAGCTGTTGAAATCATTCACTTTCTAAAACAACGCGGCATGAAACTCTACATTATTTCTGGCGATCATGAACATCCCACTCGTCGTATGGCAGAAACCTTGGATATTGACCATTATTTCGCGGAAGTTTTGCCCGAAAACAAAGCTAAATTGGTTAAAGAACTGTGTGAAGAAGGTAGATTTGTTTGCTTTATCGGCGATGGTATCAACGACGCGATTGCGCTTAAATCGGCCCAAGTGTCCATCTCCCTCAAAGGGGCTTCCACAGCGGCCACCGATACCGCCCAAATCATTTTCATGGATGGAACCCTAAACCATCTTGAACAATTGTTCCAACTCGCCGATGAATTTGAAAAGACTATGCATACCAACTTTATCACCACGATTGTACCCGGGGTGATCTGCATTGGTGGGGTGTATTTCTTACATTTTGGCATTGCAATGGGAATGGGGCTATACTATGTGGGCAGTGCTGTCGGACTGTCTAATATTTTGTGGCCATTGGTGAAGTATCAGGATGATAAGCCGAAATCGCGGTAATCATCGTTTTTCGACTCGTTTTTCGACAAACGAGATATTTAGAAACGAGATATTTAGATTGGCATAAAACTGAAAACGATGAAAAAGTTGGCAGAACGTCTCGTCAGTCAGATTTTCCCCAAATCGCCGGACAAGGCCAAGCGTATGCAATTTATCCAAACACCTGATACTCTGACAATAGGTTTGCAACCAACGCCACCGATAAGGCTAAATGCTCTGTTTTATAGTTCTCTAAAACGTC
>LUTY01000343.1 GCA_001640045.1 Candidatus Thiomargarita nelsonii
CGCTGGCAGTGTGGCTAATAAATCGCGCAGATGCGAGGCCGACAGTTCATAATTTGACAGATAAACACGATTCTTACGACCATGCCCATGCAGGTAAAAAACAAATTGTTGGCCAGCACTCAGCCTCGCGGCGGCTTGGGCAAAGGCTTGAGACAGTTGCTGTTCTGGCTCAAAGAAATTGTAGTCTTGTCGATCATTTTCTGGTAAACCATCCAATTCAATGTCTGGTGCCCGCAAATTCATGTAATGAAGATCATCATCGCCAAATCGCCGTTTTTTGAGCAAGCGATACATGCGCTGGGTAAATTCGTTGCTATATTGGAACAAGGAATCGTTGATCCGGGGGCCGGCAATAATGATTGCTTGTCCCACGGAATCGGTTTGTTGTTTGGTGACCGTGATACTCACGTTTTGTTGTGTACTGGCGGTCAGGCCTTGATTGTCCTTGACGGTGAGCTTAATCGGGCCTTGGTACTCAAAGGCGGTGGTAAAGGTATAGCTAAACGGATTGCCAGTGGCGAAGGGTTGACCATTCGCAGCCCATTCATAATTGACAATTGTGCCATCCGGATCATAAGAGCCGCTGGCATCGAAAGTGACGGTGAGTGGTGCAGTGCCTTGGGTGGGGTTGAGGGTAAAAACGGCTTGCGGTGGCTGGTTGGTCTGCTGGTTTTCGACCCTAACTTTATAAGTTGGGCTGCCATTAAAGCGAATCCAACCTACATTTTCTGACCAGGCGTCTCCGTTAAAATCTCCCGTCGTCTGGTTAATGGTGACTTGAGTAAAGTTGATCCAACCGATATGGCTACTCCAAGCATAGCCAGAGAGTTTGCCAGCACCGTCGTTGTTGACTCCCCAATTGTTGTTAGAAGAGTTAGCATAAGTGTGCGTTCCACCGCTATTGTGGCTGCCAAGCTGAATCCAGCCGATATTTTCGGCCCATGCGTAACCTTCTAGGTGGTCAGGGTAAACGGTGACACCGCCGTGGTTGGTGCGGAAATCAATCCAGCCTGCGTTGGTACTCCAAGCGTGTTTGTTGTTAGGGTCAATATTGCTGGCTGCGAATGCTTCTAAGGTAGATAGCATAATCAGCATCATAATAAGTGTTTTCATTGATTTCTCCTTAAGGAGTCCAAGATTTATCTTGGACGAGACTAAAAATGGCTACGTCCATTTAGGCATCGGTTAAAAATCGGCAGCGGCACGATATGGTCTGCGTCGAGAGCAACGAATCAATACACCTCAAACCCCGGACAATCTAAATCTATCCAGTTACGTTGTTCTTGGGGATCACTACCCGCCTTCACTAATACGCCACAAATCCCGTATTGACCTTTTGTTATGCCGCCGGGCAAGGAAAAATTCATAATCGAAAAGCTCTGCTGCCC
>LUTY01000344.1 GCA_001640045.1 Candidatus Thiomargarita nelsonii
CAAATGACAGGTATTCCATCATTTCTGTTAGGAGATGCGACAACCATTCTTTTTGGTTGTGTTTGTCAAGATAAATATGGTCTTTGTCTTCGCTGATCTCCTTTTCTACAAAGGGTTTGAGTCGAAGTTGGTAAATATCCTTGGTTGAAATCATGGTATTGTTCATTGTATTTTCCTCCTGTTGTTTAAGACCTGCGGGGTTGCCAAAACCCCGCTTTCGTGAAAGTGGCTCCTCGCGTTATTAGAGAAAGCGAGCATAAGGATCATCAGTGCGCGTTTGAGATTTTTCTTCAAATTGTGCGCCTTCTAGCCATTGGATGGCACCTGTGGGGCAACGGAAAGTGGCTTCAGGTTTGGCTGAGCCGCCGGCAATGTAATCGATGAGCGGTAAATTATTTTCCATGCGGATCAATCCGGGTGCTGCATCCAGCACACAGCGTTCACAAGCATCACAAGCGGTGGCACAAAGTACACGCGCTGCTTCTCCCTCAAGGGGGATTGAGCATTGTACAAATAATTTATGACTAAGCGGGACAATCTCAAATAGGTCACGCGGACAAGCTGCGACACAGTCAGCGCAGGCGGTGCATTTGTCAATGTCTACCACAGGTAGGGCGTTTTTGTTCATCTGAATGGCATCGAAAGTACAGGCTTGTTCGCAATCAGCGAGCCCAAGGCAACCCCAAGAACAGCCTTTGCCACCGCCGGAAACCTGCGCGGCGGCATGGCAATTTTCAAAGCCTCGGTATTCTGCGAATTGATGCGCTTGTGCTTTGCCACCTGCACAATGTAGGCGGGCGACACGCTTTTCTTGCTTGCCCGGATCGACATCGAGAAAGTCGGCGATCATTTCAATGGCATCAGGACTTGCTACAGTGCAGCCACTGGGCTGTTGTGCGTTTTGGGCCAGTTTTTCGGCAAAACTGTGGCAACCGGGTTCCCCACAAGCACCACAGTTGGTGCCTGGTAACATTTCTTCGACTTTTTCAATACGTGGATCTTCTTCTACTCGCAAAAATCGGTAGGCAATGGCGAGGATAATGCCAAAAAATAAGCCGAGCCCGACCATAATGCTGGGGGCTAAAAAGAGGTTTTGCATTTTTCTGTTATCCTTTTCGGCGTGATGTGCAAGGTATGCCTTGCACTCCAGAGTTCAATGGGTGCTTTGTAATTCTAGCACAGGCTCTATCCACCCTACCTTTTCAGTTATCAGTTATCAGTAAACAGTAAACATTTCTCGTTCCCACGCTCTGCGTGGGAATGCATTCAAGGACGCTCCGCGTCCTGCAACGCAGAGCGTTGCCTCAGGCATTCCTTTGCTCCGCGTGGGAACGAGAATAATTTCCCCTTGACATTTTACAATTGGATGGGATAGACTCCGCCGCC
>LUTY01000345.1 GCA_001640045.1 Candidatus Thiomargarita nelsonii
TTTGCCAAATATCAGCCCCGAAAGCCAGAGCAGTAGAATTAAGCGCAGACTGAAAAGCAACCTATTTTTCTCGTGAATCCACCTCATTTTGCTTAGAAATCCTGGCAGACTGCCATAATTCCCTTGCTTCTAAAGTTCCATTCTCTACCATTTTCTTATAATACTTTAATTCATCTAATGACAACTCATACATCGTATTAGAAGAAACATAACTTCTATACAACAAAACCAATTTATCTAATTGTCTCATCATCCCCAATATGAATAACAAACGTTATTTCCAATCCGCTACCTTTGGCAATAAATGATTTTGTTGCTGCTGTTATTTCAACAGCGTTTGTTTCTTGCTTATCAATGGATATTGTCATGAATATATCCTCTATATTAAATGTTGCTCAAAAAAGAATGCAACTTTTGTGGGTACTTGCCTTTATCATCATTATCGTAGTGCCTGTATGGATATTGGTACAACAAACGATCCCTAATTCTAGTGAAACGATCCCTAATTTTAGTGAATTTCAGCAACAAGTAAGAAATCGTACCAGAATTATTAATTTTAGAGAAGCCAAACGTGCAATGTATGAGCTTTACTCCGATCACCGTATCACTTTTTACTGTGGTTGCGATTTGACGGCATCTCATTCAATTAATCTAGCGGGCTGCGGTATGCCGGCTTTGCAAGTAAAATAACAATGATCGATTTGTAAACATCTTCTATACTCCTCAACTCAGAAATAAAACATAGATAGAAATCCCCATACTGAGACCACTCAGGAGGGCAATAATTTGAATACGCTTAGTGACCAAGATATTAACGATATACATCATTAATACCAATGAATTAAGAAAAATGGGGGTAACCGTTTCGCTGAATTTATGGTAAAAGAAGGTTTCAAAAAAGTAAAGAAAAATAATCGTCATCAATAAGGTAACGAATAAGTAACTAAATGAAACGAACACACTCAAGTGGCTTTCATCTATTTCTTTTAGAATACTTTTTTGGGCAACAAAAATATAAGCAACAAAAATAGCGAGGGGAATTGGCCCCGAAACCGCTGCAAATACCTTGACGATGTTTTTGAAGGTGACTTCTTTAGCTAAAAATTCAAATAAAAACAAACTATAGGGTATTAGCAAAATAATTACCAACCCACGGGCGAGAGTTTTGCTCATAATAATCGAAACCATTTATTGTGCTCAATTTTTGTTTGATTTCTGAAATAAGCACTTTTTTTTCAGAGCCCTGTTTAACAATAGGCACGTTACCTTTAAACTGTTCCCGCAAGATTTTTTTGAGAGTGTTGGTTTGTAATTTGTTCATGATGAATATTATCTTTGATGAGTACAACTAATGGTAAACAACGAATAAAACCTTCAAACAAAAAA
>LUTY01000346.1 GCA_001640045.1 Candidatus Thiomargarita nelsonii
TGCAATCTCAGTTGCTAGAGATTGACCAAAGCATTAATGAAATGCGCGAAGCCGTCGTGGAGACTATTCAAGTCCAAACTCAACACCTGGAACAGGCTGTCGTCAAAGAATTGCGTGATCAAGGGCAGCGTTTAGAAAATGTGATTGCTACACACAATCGCGTTTTGGCTGAAGAATTGAAACAAATTAATCGGAAAACCAGTGGAGATACTGCCATTGAAAAAATGTTGGATTCAATCCCCACTGTCGGAAAGGGATTAAAAATCGCATTCAAAACCGCTAAATTTGTGGCTAAAATTTTGCCTAAAATGCGAAAATTCATGAAAACTCCCAACAAGCAACAAGCATTTTTGTTGGATCGTTAAATACATCAGGAGTGCAAGGCGTACCTTGCACAATCATGGTCACTAAAAATGAAATTGTGGTGAGTACAACTAATGTAGGACAACGAATAAAAACATTCAAGATTCAAGAACATCACTGTGGGTGCAAGGTACGCCTTGCACTCCAGACATTCGTATCAGGAGTGCAAGGCGTACCTTGCACAATCAACTTTAACTCATTGTAAAAAAAATTTTTTCATGTTAAAAACCTTACAAGTTAAAAACTTTAAATCCATTTGGTCCGATAAAATTGAATTAGGACAACTCAATGTTTTTATTGGCGAAAACGGCTCTGGCAAGTCTAATTTGTTAGAGGCGTTGGCGGTAATGAGTGCTGCCAAACAAGAACGCTTAGATATTGAAGGGCTCTATTCTAAAGGCGTTAGAGTGGCAAAGCCAGAATTAACCTTTAGTTCATTCCTTGGCTATCAACCCCAAAATAAAATTGAAATTGACGTGGTTTTTCAAGGCGAAAAACCGTTTGTCACCATTAAATCGGTACTTGAAACCGATATGACTGATGATTCTTTTTTCAAATGGAAAGACATCTACGAGCATAAACAACAAGAACAAGAACAACAAGAAATTTTTGAACAAGTCATAGAAATGCACTCGACTGAAGATAAGATGAAGTTAATTAGGGCGTTATCAGAGCAGAGACAGCGAGAAAAATCAAATCTATATCGACCAATTAAAGATTATCTCATTTACAATTTGAATACCAAAGCATTGCGGGGACTTTATTCTGAAAGTAAAAAAGCACCACTAGGTATTAATGGTGAAGGCTTAGATATTTTGCTCGCCAATTTTTCCATTGATGAATTGGCACAACTGAAACAATATTCATATTTCGTCAATTGGTTAGATGAGATTGTGGTGGATAAAGAAGATTTGAGGAAATTTTCACAGTTCAAATTAGGCAAAAGCATGTCTAAACTTTTCTTTAGAGATAAGTTTATGATGAACAATATTTTTTCTGCGGAAAATTCTAATGAAGGCGT
>LUTY01000347.1 GCA_001640045.1 Candidatus Thiomargarita nelsonii
CTGTCAATGCCGCCAAGCGCACCTTGGGATTGTCACTCTCAAGAAAAGGCAAAACAGTATCACTATAATGCGACAAACGTAACTCACCCAAAGCATATAAAAAAAGTGGCATGTTCTGCGATAATTCTGCCTTGTTAAAACGTGCCATAATTTTCTTTTCAATCAATTGTTTACGCCTATATTTTTGATGTTTATGCAAATACAAGCAAGCTTCAACACACACCAAAGGTGCTGGATGTGTCAAGCGTTTTTCTATCAAATGATTGAAGTTGACTGATTTAAATTTAGTCAGATCTTTTATAATTAAGGACAAAACTTGAGCATCTTCTTCTGTCCCGAGTGCCTCTAGTAAATAGATCAAATTGGAATTAGAGCGCGACAGCGCGGCTAATGTTTGGAGACAATGTTTTTTAACTTTAAAATCTTGAGTTTTTTTGTTGATTAGCAAATTGCCGACTTGATTGAGAAAAAGATCAGATTTCAGGATACGGATCATATCCAAAGCAGCTATAACATCATAAGTATTACTACTGTTCAATTTTTGATGTATCACCTGCCTTATTTCTTTAATACCCCCTTTAACATTCAACTGATGACCAAGGATTTTTTTGACAAATTCATCCTCAAGTCTCTTTTGCATGTCCTTTTCATATTGTGACCATTGCGGCAAAGCGATGAAAATCCCTAAGATTGAAACTATCAGGGCAATCAAGGGCAACAAATAATAGAGCTGTTCTACTGAAAAGCCCCAGTCAATTTGTGCTATTAAGGATTCAGCCCCCGTTATCGTCATTAAAAACGTTCCAGCAATGAGCGTTGCCAGCGGAAATACAATGCCATTGAGAAAAGCCTTATTATTTCCCCACTGATTGGGGGAGATCGCATTGAATAACAAATTATTGGCAGGAGTACGCAAAGCACCGCGCATTTCTTGATTAATGAATTGAGTAAAAATCCCCAAGCTCAACATCACGATAACACTATTTGCCAATAAACCTTGGCTGTTACCGTAAAAATAGATAAACAATGCTAAAGCAGCAATCGCCGATAGCACAGGATAAAGTACATTACTGGCACCGACACTCCATTTCACCAACAGACGTGAGGTCAAAAATAATTGGATAAACAGCCAAGCCAGATTGGCAAAAACTTCATAGGTGGCAAAAAATGTGGCGCGTCGAGTGGGATCAGGAAAAACCTGATAATAAATAATCGTTTGATAGTGATATTCCAACAATTTGCTGCCAATCACAAACAACATTAAGCCCAAAGACATATAGATCATCAATTTAGAACTGATGATATTTTTAAAAGCGACTATCAAATCGTGCTGCCTTCTCCTTTAAGGAAGGGGCGTGGGTTGCCTTCTAGCGGGCTCGGCATC
>LUTY01000348.1 GCA_001640045.1 Candidatus Thiomargarita nelsonii
GCCACCCCAGTTGCTTACAGTGCGACGCTCATACCGGAACGTTGGCTCTGGCTCTACCAGTTAAATCCAATGTATTGGGTGATTGAAGGGTGGCGATGGTCACTATTGGGTATCGGGCAGCCACCACAACCCTATATGCTGGTATCGTTGTTGTTAGTTGTATTTCTACTTATTTCTGGGCTATACATTTTCCAGCATCAAGAACGCACAATTGCAGATTGGATATAATCTTGAAAAAGCAGCGGCAACCAGCGAAAAAGTAGAAAGCATTTGTAAGTTGGCAGGTGTCATTTTAAACGGGATTAAAACAAGCCAAAAGTGTTAATATTTCAAACATTGGTGGTTATGTCCTTTGGGGTTTTAGTTTATAATTTTCATATTCTGATTAACCATTAAACTGGCAAAACCTAGAAATGATCCAGAAAAAAAGGAAAATTGGCAGCCGCTGCCGCTTACCGTAATCTTTTCATTAATTGTGGAGAAGAATATATGATTTTACAGGCAGACATTAACAAAGAAGGCACATTGAATGTCTCAATACCACAGATTTTATGGGGAAAAAAAGTAACTGTTTCTATTAATGAAGAAATAGAGTCTGAAACCTCAAACTGGGAGAAAATATCAGCGGCATTGGAAAAAGTCGATGCGCTTGAGTTTCCACATCGTACTCACGATGAAATTATTGCTGAACTAAGAGCATTTAGGGAAACAGAATGAAATTAGCTTATCTTGATTCTGCTGTTTGGATAACCCGTTTTGAGGGATTACCTGCTTACAAGAAAATCATTAATAGTCATTTGAATGAGTTATCAAAAAAGGGATGGTCATTTTGTGCCTCAGAGGCTGTTCTTCTTGAAGTGATGGCTAAACCGTATAGAGACAACAATACTGAAGTCACCAAGGCTTATAATGAGGTTTTTGAACAAACTCTCCTTTTAAAAGTTCTTCCCAATGTTTTTGAAATCGCACTTATGATAGCCCAAGGTGAAAACCTGAAGGCGATGGATGCAATTCATGTTGCTATTGCCGTTCAACATGGATGTAAGCGTTTTGTTTCAACTGTTCCACATTTTAAGAAGCTCAAAATCATGCCATCGACTTGGATAGATTTAAGCATTTAGATAAATAATTTCACACTAGAAAACCGACTTGATTTCGCTTTGTTACCTTTTCCAGCATCAAGAACGCACAATTGCAGATTGGATATAAAAAATGAGTGAATTAATGATTCGAGTCGATAGCTTGGGAAAATGCTATCGTATTGGTGCTCAACAAAAACGCCATGACACCCTGCGCGAGAGACTGGTTAATTTAATGGTGTCGCCTTTTGACTACCTGCGTACCACACTGAGACCGCCAACTGATGAAGAGAATTTATGGGCCT
>LUTY01000349.1 GCA_001640045.1 Candidatus Thiomargarita nelsonii
GGAATTTCAATTTCGACATTATCTCTTAGAACCCATACCATGCTGGGCAACTGCTCAAAGGCATTTGTGAGCCAATTTTGAGTGCTTTTTTGAGTTTTTGTTATAATTTTTTCATTCAGGTGATAAAAAAAGCCGCCCACTGCGGTTGCAAAATATTGGCCTATGCTGATAGCAATGAAACTGGCAATAGCGGATGAAACATAATTATCAATTTTCCTCCTTTGAATCAGCGAATTTTCTGCACGTTTGTAAAGTGTGAAATTATTGTAAATAAACATGCCAAGAAATAATGGTGCTATAGGCGGGTAAATAAATTGTCTTATTGCTGCTATACCCAAATTAACAGTACTTATTTTCAACTGATGATCATGCTCGTTTATAGTCTCATTGACAACAGTGTTTTCTTGGAAACCTTCAAGTGGTTTAACACTTGTGTTTTTTGTGGCTACCTTTTTTTCAGAGGAATTTATAGGTTGAATACATTTGCTTTTCTTTTTTTTCGGTGGTTTTTCGTCATCATGTCCAAACCTCCTGACTCCAAAATAGACACCAATCACAATGCTGACTTCTAATAACATATATTCTACACTTTTAATGTCTTTTGGAGTCCAAAGCTTTAGCTTTGGAAGCAGCAGCTTTGAACTCATCCAAATTTCGTCACAGTGCTACAGGCTTAATTTCCTCCAAGGGGAATGGGATTTTTGCGTTTTACAGGTTCCTCAACATACTGCTTAATGATTTCCTCATAACGCCCTTCTGCACGTAACTTTCCTAAGCCCAAATTAAAATCATCACGTACTTTCTCTTTTTTGCACAGAATCTTATAGGGACGTTCTGTAAAGATATGATCTTTCACAACCAGCTTTTGTGTGATATCGACAAGCGAAGCGACACGTTTGCGAAAGTGTGCAAAGAAATACCTATCCATAATCAAAATATCAACCCGATGGCGGTAAAAAAGTACGATTTGACTCGCTTTACCGGAATGCTCGTGATAAAGTTGATTCTTGGCAACGACCTTAGCAAGTCCCAGATGCTCCTTGGCATCATGGAAAGTCCCTATGCTTTTATTGGCTAAATCTTCAATCCTATCAATGTTAAATTTTTGGTCAGCCAAATAAATGACGATATCCTGATAACTAATAACATCATCAGAATAAAAGCCGGGCCGTTTAGCTTTTTTTGTCACCGTACTGATACAATCTAAGCTGTACTTTGGATCATAAAATTTTTCTTTCCGAGATCGGATAAAATGAAACTTCACCTGATACCCCCCCTGTTGAAAGGCATCACGAACAATATCCAGTTCAATCCCTTTTTCTTGGTGGATAAAGTAGGGTGGTAAATTTGTAGCCGGTACGCCAACATCTATTTTTGGGATG
>LUTY01000359.1 GCA_001640045.1 Candidatus Thiomargarita nelsonii
CCTTCGGGATAAAATGTGACTTGGTAAACTTCCCCCTCCTCACCCTCCTCACCTTCCTTTTTTTGGTTTTGGTTAAAAGTGGCGACTTTTTGTTTGCCTTCCACAAGCGCGGTGCGGCGAGTGTACCTCAGCATCGCCACCGCTTCACGTACTTGCGCTTTAAGAAAAGTCACTTCACTGCTGCCGATACGTGGAATAACCACGCCCACCGCCATAGCAATAATTGCCATGACGAGGAGTATTTCTAGCAGCGAAAATCCAGAGAGCTTCCGTTTATTGATTGGTTTGCCAATTGACAATATCGGCATTCTCATCTTCGCCCCCTTCCTGACCATCTGCACCAAAGGAATAGAGATCATAATCACGCCCCTCACGCCCAGGTTTCCGATATTGATACTCATTACCCCAAGGATCTTTTGGTAAGCCTTTTTTTAAGTAAGGACCCTGCCACTTTGAGTCACTTGAGCTTGTCTTAACCAACTCCTCTAGGCTAGAGGGGTACTTAAACATATCTAAGCGATATGAGTCTAAGGTGGTTTCAATATTAGCGATTTGTGTTGCGGCGGTACTGCGCTTGGCACCGGCCAGTTTGTCCCAAAGTGTTGGACCCACTATCCCGGCTAACATGCCAAGGATGACCATCACAATCAATAGTTCCATCAAACTAAAGCCTTGTTGTTTTTTTGACATGAATAAATTCTCCTGTTTTAAGTGTAACGTTCAAAAAAATCCTATTTCTTTAAGAAATAGGATTTTTCATACTATAGTATTTCAGATAAATATTTTGGCCCCCAGACCTCAGAGGTTTCCAAAACCTCTGAGGTCTTTAGAGCGTGACATTTTTCTGAAATACTATATAACAATATTCATTGTAGACTATTTTTTATCATTTCAAAACATCAAAGAGCCCTGATACCCTAATACACTTGATTTATCTTAACTTATTCTTATAATTAACCGTGCTAATTAATTTATAATCGTGAGGACACGACAATGAAAGCCAATGTAGGTACTGGAGATAAAATCTTTCGAGTGATAATCGGTTTAGCTATTATTGGGGCAGGCTTCTATTTTCAAAGTTGGTGGGGAGCGATTGGTTTAGTGCC
Source organism: Candidatus Thiomargarita nelsonii (assembly GCA_001640045.1). GTDB lineage: Bacteria > Pseudomonadota > Gammaproteobacteria > Beggiatoales > Beggiatoaceae > Thiomargarita > Thiomargarita nelsonii_A. The sequence goes on from LUTY01000359.1 coordinate 1,107, forward strand.
CCTATTGACAGCCATATTTGGTTTTTGTCCCGCCTATTTTCCGTTTGGACTCTCAACTTGTGCTACGCCAGCAGAAAAGACAGAATAATTAGCCATCCCCTTTCATCCCCCCTTTTTTTGTTGTTGATCCCGCAGGTTTTGTCACGAACTGCGGGTTGTTCAGATAAATATCTTGGCCCAGACCTCAGAGGTTTTCAAAACCTCTGAGGTCTTTATAGCTCGACAAAATTTATGCGTCACACCTTGCTAATTCACCTACAGCCTGATAATCAAGTCAATTGGGCTACTTTTGATGCCACAGGCTCAGTCATAGACAGTGCCACACACGTCCCCCTAGACACCGTCCCACGCCAACATAGGCACCCGTTGGTACTGATACCGGGTACTGATGTCCTATTGACACAGACCAACATTTCTAGCAAACAACAGCAAAAAATTATACAAGCGGTGCCCTACGCCCTAGAAGATCAATTGGCAGAAGAGGTGGAAAATTTGCACTTTGCGCTCGGAAAACGAGCACAGGGCAATATCCCTGTCGCCGTGATTGCCCGTAGACAAATGGATGCCTATATACAACAATTAAGTGCTGTAGGGATCACGCCAGCGGCACTCATACCAGACATGCTCGCCGTGCCCAAACCTGCCGAGGGATGGGGCGTATTATACCTTAATAACATCCTATTAGTACGCACCGATTTGCACGCCGGTTTTGCTATTGAATTAGACTGTTTTGATCCCGCCTTAGATGCCCCACAACAAATAACCGTCTTTAGTGACATGGCAAATCGGGGGAGGGCGTTGAGCGATTTACATGGCATTGCTGTGATAGAAAAAACCGATGAACAAGGCATATTAGCTTGGCTGGCGCAAGGCTTGATTGAAAATCAGCCTTTGAATTTATTACAAGGAGACTACCGCCCCCAAGATAAAATAGCAAGCCTATTGCGTCCATGGCGACTGACAGCTTTTTTATTACTACTCTGGGGAGGGCTAGATGTCGGAAAGCAATGGATAGAATATCAACAATTGAGCCAACAACGCCAAGCATTAAACCGGCAAATTGAGAAAGTATTCCGTGACACATTTCCAGAGGCGCGTAAAATTGTCAATCCGCGCGTCCAAATGGAGCAACGCTTAAAAGCCTTAGCTGCCCAACAAGGGCGCCGCGCACAAGATAATAATTTTCTGTCTATCTTAAATAAGATCAGTACACCGCTCTCGCGCACCCCGGGTTTTAATCTCAAACATATTGATTATCGTCAAGGGCGTTTTGATCTACAATTAGAGGTAGCGAATTTGCAAGCCTTGGAAAATTTGAAGCAAGGTATCCGCAAAAAAGGTTTAACGGTAGAAATACAATCCGCTGTCAGTCGCAATGGCTTGGTGGAAAGTCGGTTGCGAATAGGCTCTAACTGAGAGGAACTTCAATGAAAGTCGCATGTCGTTGTGAAGAAATATGGTTGGAGAATGATGAAGGGGAAGAAGTTGAAGGGATTAAGGTGACTTGTGGTCATTGTGGGCGGCAACAGGAGGCTTATGGTACGGGAAGAGACAGTGTACGCTATTGTTTTATGAAAATGCACAAAGTTTGCGATGAAGACCATTATTATGTTGTGGAGGATTGAATAGGCGTCCAAGATAAATCTTTTTCTCGTTCCCACGCTCTGCGTGGGAATGCATGCCAGGACGCTCCGCGTCCTGCAAAGAAAAACGTCCAAGATAAATCTTGGACTCCGAATACCACGATGCGGTCCTTAAAAATCGAGGACGCCTAGCAAACATAAGGCATCAGGGCAACCACAAGGGATTGCCCCTACATTTACTGTTTCACAAAAAGAATGTTTTTTTATATTTTATTTTCAATATTTTACAAGCGTATTGCCCTTTTTCGGTCAAAATAAAATCTCATTTATTGTAAAATAAAAAACAAATTGATATTATTGATAAATAACAGCCTTGAACATTGGTACTTAACTTTTCAACAAAAGGGGAATTATATGATAAAACATATATTTAAATTGTTACCTCTCGTATTGCTCGTCAGTGGGTGTAACGGAGTTATCCCGGGCGGTAATACCCAAGTTTCCTCTGGGAGGGACGTTTCAAGAACAGAGATATTGAGACGTGGTGATCCTAACAGCACACAGAAGGCTTTGGTAATTGGCAACAGCACTTACGAGTATTCGTCTCTACGGAACCCCGTCAATGATGCGAGAGCTATGACTACACAGCTCGTTAAGATGGGCTTTGATGTGACTCTAGCCACGGATCTTAACGATGATAACATGACTAAAGCGGTCAAAGCGTTTGGTGAGCTTTTATCTAAAACCTCCAATGGTAGTGTGGCACTATTCTATTTCTCGGGACATGGTGCTCAGCTGGATGGGCGCAATTTTTTGATTCCCACTAATAACAACGATCTTCATGGAGAAACCGAGTTGAAAAAGGTTGCGCTTGATACTCAAACCATTCTGGCAATGATGGAGAAAAATAACGCTGGCATGAATTTCCTGATCTTAGATGCTTGTCGAGACAATCCCTATCAGGGAAGCGAAAAAAACCTCTCACGCGGGTTGGCACGAGTAGAACCGCCAAGAGGTGCATTGGTTGCTTTTGCCACAGCATCGGGTGAGATAGCTAAAGATGGCGATGGGCTTCATGGTGTCTACACCTTCGGGATAAAATGTGACTTGGTAAACTTCCCCCTCCTCACCCTCCTCACCTTCCTTTTTTTGGTTTTGGTTAAAAGTGGCGACTTTTTGTTT
>LUTY01000351.1 GCA_001640045.1 Candidatus Thiomargarita nelsonii
GGTGGACGCTTTATCAAAAAACTGCCCGGCATAGAACACATTTATACGCCTTGTGAAGGCTATGCATTAGCCAGCCTTGATATGATTTGAATGGCTTTTATAGAATCTCCCCCCAGTTCAAAAAAGTTGTCATAGATGCTTAGGTTACTGACACCTAGTATCTCTGACCATATTTTTATCAGGGTTTCTTCTATTTGGGTACGGGGTGCTGTGGATTTTTTCTCGGTTCCTTGATTGGTAATATCCAATGCCGATAATTTTTTTCGGTCAATTTTCCCCTTGGGGGTTAGGGGCATGCTGTCGAGTTTGACGAAACTTAATGACATTATGTCATCTTTCGGAAAAATTTGCTTGGTTATGCTTTTCATGTGTTTTGTTAAAATAGTTATGCCATTGAGTTAAGCCTCAAATAATTAGGCTCAGTGTTTAGTTATTTTTGGACCAATATAAACTATGTAGAGTGGTTCAGTAGGTTTTTCCTTAGGCCAATTGAAGTGAATACGATATTGCCTACCTGCTTTTATCTTGCCATGATAAGGACAGAATATTTTTTCGTTCGTGTGTGGTTTCCTAAAAGTCAACGCTTCCTTAAAATGCCGTTTATTGGTATCAGATTCATCGGTAAATAATGCTTTGTTTCCCTGAAAGTAATTCTTGATAATCTCTTTTCCACGTTTATTTAACTGTCCATTTTCATCAAAACAACCATTTAGTTCATTCACATAAGACAACAATAGCTGAATTCTTTCAGCAATAGTTCTGGAAAAGGGCTCTGGCTCTAAGTTATCTAATAGATTGTCAGCAAAAGTTAAATTGGTATATCGTTTAATACATTGATTGATTAAGTCATTCCAACTTTTTGCTGGTTTGACACTTTCTTTTAGGAATTTGGTTAATATGAGCAATTGCCAAAAATTTGGTACCAAGATAGCTTTTCCATCGGATTGATGCCATACCACTTCTAATGGGGAGCAATTGAAATCAGAGGGTTCAAAGCTAACCGTGTGACATTCGTGTTTATTCGCAATACGCCACGCTGCTTCTGCAAGTGTCTGATTGGTGACAACTTCTGTTTTATATTCAAAATAATCATCTTCTGAATGTTGTCGTTTTTCCTCCCAAAAAGGTCTATTTTTAGACAACCAATTCACTATGAATTGAAGAAAATTTCGGTCTCCGGTATTTTTTATGGCTTGCCGAAATTCGACATTCTTCATAATTTCCCTTGAAATTAATTCACGACTACAATACAAATGGTATCCGGCTTCCTTGATTGCTTTCTCACACACCATGATCACTTTAAGTGATTCAAAAAAATCACGCTCACTGTGATATTGGCTATGTAACGATAACTCGTTAAGCAAAAAATCCATTTTCA
>LUTY01000352.1 GCA_001640045.1 Candidatus Thiomargarita nelsonii
TGCCCCGCTCGCAGACCCTTTCCACCATCAGCTATAATTCGTTCAGGATGCAATCCCTGTTGTTCTAAATCCCACAAATGAATAGCCCAAGTCTCAGCATCACGAGGTTCCTCAGCGGCCAACAGATAGCAATAAAGCGAATGCTGGTCAAGTCCTGCTAATACTGGTTTCCCCGATTGAAACAACTCATCATTAGCACCTTCTTTCACCTTTGATAATTCTTGAGCCGCATTGATTTTGCAAGCTTGTTCCCGTGTGTCGTTGAGAAGATTATGAATGGTTCCAAGTGAGATCGACTCATCCAAAATGTCACTCAATGCGGCAATTACTCCCCTAAAAGAACTATGACAGTGCAACACGAGAGCCAAGACAACTTGCCGGAGCCAAGACTTGGTCACAGGAATCCAAAATAAGACTTTTTCTTCTGATTCCTTTGAATTAAAAGCCTGCTCAAGAGCTTCCTCTCCTTTAAGAAATTATCTGCATATTGGATAGTTGGCTAGTTAGAGATATAGTATAGTTAGATAGTTGGCTATCTGAAAATATTATCTTATAAAATCAAGAGATTATAAATCAAGAAGTAATAATTGAAAACTATCCAGATAGTTGACTATCTATTTATCCTTGTTTTTATCATTGTAGAAATGTATTTCTCTTTACTTTTTTGTGTCTAAAAATTATTGAAATTCTACACAAAGTATGCTTTAATTATATAGAAAATCCATACACTGAGGCTAAAATAATGACAAAAGAAATAATCGGTAGTCGTCAACTACTCAATGAAGTCGTGGGGCGTTTTAGGATAAAAGGTACGAATTTAACCCAATGGTGTAAAAAAAATGGGATAAAGGAGCCAAACGCTAGGATTTATTTACAGGGTGATCGCAACGGACCAAAGGCTAAGGAATGGCGGCGGCGGATTGTTGAGGCAGCGAGACAACCAATGAAAACTAATTAATAAATCAATAAATTATGCCCGTGCTAGCAACACGGGCAAATACCCGAACATGATGGGCAAACCATAAATAATTGAAGGTGCATTATAGCACTTATTGCCTGTCATGTCTCTCAACTTAAAGGCAGAGAAACATGAATAACCGTGGTTTTGTCGCAAACTTTACCCCAACCCAAAGATCAGGTGTTATAATCTCTCCAATTTTAAAAACTGGGATACCGATATGATCAGCTTTAAGGGTCGTCAATTTGAAAAAGACATTATTCTCCAATGTGTGCGTTGGTATGTTGCTTATGCTTTGAGTTATCGTGACTTGGAAGAAATGATGACAGAGCGTGGCATATCGGTTGATCACTCTACTATCCAACGCTGGGTTGTAAAGTATTCTCCCCTTTTAGAACAAGAATTCAAAAAACATAAAC
>LUTY01000353.1 GCA_001640045.1 Candidatus Thiomargarita nelsonii
TGTATTTCAATAGTTGGATCACTTGGCATTACACGCAAGGGATGGGTAGGAAAAAGGGATTTTCTCCAAGGCATGATGATATTCTCATGTTTAATAAAAGTGAAAATTTCAAATTTAATCTTGATAATATCAGAGTGCCTCAAAAATATTTCAGAAAGAGGAATAATATGTCAGGCGCAAATCCGGGTGATGTTTGGTCTTTCTCTCATGTTCATTATTCTAATCCTGAGCGTGAAAATCACCCCACACAAAAGCCAGAAGCATTAATAGAAAGGATGGTTTTAGCCTCTTCTGATGAAGGTGACTATGTGGTCGATCCATTTGCTGGCAGTGGTACCACTTTAAGAGTTTGTCAGCAGCTTAAGAGAAAGTGTGATGGTATAGAAATTAATCCAGAGTACATTTTTCTGATTAAAAATCGCTTGAATAAAAAATTTGAAGGTTTTGATAGTATTGATCCGAGAAAGGAACGTGTACCAAGAGATTTACCACAAAATATCGGTACGGGCAATTTGTTTTAAAAAGAAAAGAGGAATTTTAATGATGAACAAACTACATCAAGTGGCTATGAACGAGGAATCTTGGACTCTGTAATAAAATAATATTATATATAGCATAAATTATTTAATAATGGCTGAGTTCGCCCGACAATATAAGTACAACGTTTTAGGTTTAGCCCGAACGATTAGATTTGACAACGGATTATCGGTTTGATAGTCTGTCGCTGTTTTTAGGCTCTCAATGGAGGTAACAACATGATAGCGATACGCGAATTGGTGAAAATCAAAAATCATAGAATAGATTTATTATTACCAAAATATTTTATTTATGATGAAGTTGAAGTGATTGTGCTACCTAAAGCAGAATTTGATTATTGGAATAGTGAAGAAGTAGCACAAATTGGCAAAATAGGACTGGTGTCTAAGAGTTTTGAAGATGATGACGAGGATTATTCAAAATGGTAGGCGAAATATATTTATCAAAAATTTATTTTACAGATATCTCAGAATATAAAATTAGACCAGTACTAGTTATTAAAGAAATCGGTGATGATTGTATCTGTGTTCCACTAACAACAGAAACTAATCAAAACGGTATTATTATTAATTCTAATGATTTGGAAAGAGGTGAATTAAAAAAGGAATCATTAGTCATAATTCCTAAAAACTTCACCTTGCATAAATCTATTTTGTTTAAATATCTTGCTACTATGAAAACGGATAAACTTAATACTATTTTTGCAGCAGTGAAAAATTGGGGTGCTAGCAACAAAAAACTTCGGTTGTGCAAGGTACGCCTTGCACTCCTGTCCACTCGTTAAGGAACGCGCATAAAATAACTTTAGGGCAACCACAAGGGATTGCCCCTACAAAAACT
>LUTY01000354.1 GCA_001640045.1 Candidatus Thiomargarita nelsonii
TTGATCGCGAGCACCGAGCAATCGATCTGGTTGAGAATCATCTCCGCAGTATTGCCCATGATGAATCCGGGCAAACCGGTGCGGCCCACAGTGCCCATGACGATAAGATCGGCGTCGATCTGTTTGGCCAGTGCTGGAATTTCCTTGTGCGCCCCGCCCTTTACCAAATGCGTTTGGGGCTTTGGATAATCTAGGGCATCATGCCCCAAGTCACGTATGAGCACATCTAGTCTGCCCTGGCACTGCTGCATCACTTCGTCGATGTAAGCAATGATCTTTTCCTCCGGCGTATGCATGAAGGCACCGCGCATGGCACTCTCGCCTATCAACTTCCAGGCATGGACGACGTGAAGCTCGGCAAACTCGGCGAACGCTAGGGAGCCAGCAATTTCCAGTATTTGTCGGTTTAACGCTTGCCTTGTTGTCAGTTCAGCCGCTGGATACAAATCGTTTACATCCACCGCCGCCAGGATACGCCGAAAGGACTTTGGCGCTTCGGGCTTGATGAGCCACACCGGGCACGGACACTTGCGGAACAAGCGCATATCGTCGCTACCGAATAACCGGTCCTGCCAATCATAGGTTTCGGCGGTTTTGATCACAAGGTCGCGCCCGTTGCGCAGTACCTCTCGAATAATCTCCAGAAACGGCGTACCGATCAGCACCTTGGCTTGCAGGTCGAGCCGCTGGCGGTAAGGCTCGATCAGGGAGTCCAGCTCCTGCTCATGCGTTCTGACGATTGCGACTTGCAGGTCGGCAGAGATTGGACCGCCTTCCGGCATTTTAATATCGGCGGTAACGCGCTCGGCCACGTCGATAACCGTCAGACTCGCTTGGTTGTTTTCAGCCAGCGTGACCGCATATTCCAACGAGGGCTTGCGTCCCGCCCCTGGTGCTACCACGCAAAGAATATCTTTGAATCTTTTCATTTCTTTCGCCTCTTAGGGATGGAGGCAAAGAGATACCGAACATCGTGGTCACTCTTTGCTCCACCTTCTTAAACTATGACAAGAAATCTTGCCTTGTTACTGCTGTTGGAAAGCTATTGATGTCTGGATTCATTCATGCGTACCTTGATGGGGATGAGCACTGGTCTGGTAGGAAACAGGGCGATCTCAAACCACTGCCTGATAGTCCCAAGTATTTTTTGATAAATGTTGGCAAACATAAAATTCTCCGTAAGATAGTATTGGCTTTACTTTCAGGAATCCATTTTATCCCTTTCGTGAAAACATAATAAGTCGAATCTTATATGTCATATGTTCGGTTTTTTCGATTGATTATATATATGACGATTTATCGGCAAACAGCGACTCGCGGGCTGCCTCAATCACCGCAGAGACGATCGGGTGCAGGATCCGGCGTTCGACGGATA
>LUTY01000355.1 GCA_001640045.1 Candidatus Thiomargarita nelsonii
GTACCAATATACCGACTGGAGAAATTTCCCAGTTGAAGCATATTTTAATTGCCGAGGGCGAAGCCAAAGCCGATATGGCCTTGAGTGAATTAATGTTACGGGTCCACAGGGCAAAAGTTGTTCCGAGATTTGTGATTCTATAACAAGACCAAGCGAATGTGAGGGAAAAGCAAATACTCCAATGAAAAATCGTTGCTTAGCTTTGTGGTGTGAAGGACATTTTGTAAATCGCAATATGGTACCCCATGCTGATCCATATTTCAATTATGGATGCAACTCAACACATGCTTGGTGCAAACCAATGTGTATGTGTAACACGGGAGGTTGTGGATGGCCAGATAGCCAATTTGATTTACCAAATGGCATAGAATTTTGGTAATTGTTAAATAAGTACTGAATCATGAATTTTCGGGTATTTTATTGTCTGAATCAGGATTTTCAGGATACACCGGATTTTCAGGATTAAAACCCAAGAAAATCGTTTAAGGTTTTTTTATCTTTTCATAATACGGGTTCAAATTTTCGTAAGCCTCCAAAAAAAGCTCGACTAAAATCTTGCCATTTTCGATGAAATACTAAAACCGTAGGGGCAGCAATCAATTCTACTGTTTCAATTTGTTATAATGGCTTGATTTAGTGCTTGGTTGGTCCAAAATGGAATAACCTAAACTCACTAAGAGACTGAATATGTTAAGCGCCATGATTTTAACCATGCCCCAACCGGCTAAAAAAATGGCACTCGTTCCAAAAACAGTGCTACCCAGCATTATCCCCAATAGATTGTTCATATGTCTATGAAGTTTTGCTGCTAATTCAAACATGCCCGGCAGATGGCAAATGCCTTGATCCAATAGCACGATTTGAGCGGTGTCAGTGGCAATATGTGAGGCACCGGACAAGGAAACAGACACTTGAGCCTGCTTCATAGCAATGGCATCATTAATCCCGTCTCCAACATAACAAACAAAGGCATCTTTTTCTTGCAATTGTTTAATGATATCAGCTTTTTGATCTGGTAAGGTTTGTGCAAAATAATTGTCAATATCTAACGATTGAGCCAAACTGCGTGTGGGTGCTTCACTATCGCCAGAGATAATGCAGGTGTGTTTAATCTGTTTAAGTTGTTTCAATTGTTGGATCACCGCTTTTGCTTCAGGACGTACAGTGGGAAGTAGTTCAATAGCGCCAATCAATTGTCCATCTACAGCCACCATCACTAGACCATATCCTTGTTCCCAAGCAGTCGTTTGAAGTGTTTCTCCAGTCTCCAGTAAAGGAATTTGCTCCATGACCATAAAACGAGCACTGCCCACTAGGATATGCTGATTATTAAAGATAACTTTAATTCCATAACCCAGTTTATATTCGCTATG
>LUTY01000356.1 GCA_001640045.1 Candidatus Thiomargarita nelsonii
GTTTCGCTGAGATTATCTATTTGAAACAGTTTGGCTTTTTGTTTAACAAAGGGGCTCAAAGCATCGCTGTCAACGCCGCCGCTGCGGATTTGTGCAATCTCACATTTGGCTTGCCTCAGTAATTTTATTTCGGATGCGTTCAACATTCGGGGTGTTGAGCAACTAAGTCAGACTCTGTAAGGCAGTCAAGTCCGAAACCGAATTGCTGTTGCCACCAGTGTTCAAGTTTTTCTCCATGTTTCAACCTCAAGCGTTCAAGTGTCTGTGATGTTAAAGCCAGATTTGCCGAATGGGGTTTTCCGGTCAACACGGTTGCCCCCAACACCGTGCCATTGCCTTAATTAATAATTTTTTTTTATTAAAAGATACAAATTTTTTATCTTTTAAAAGTCAGTTGTTCAGCTTATATATCATTGTGGAAGCCGAGCAATTGATTAAGAAAACCAAGCCCGATCTGATTTTTTTCGGAGACACGGAACTACCAAGTCCTATCTTTATCCCAGCTAATAAAAATTGGCTCTTGTTAAAATAAACTGTCAAACAAATGGCAAAAAGACCAATCTGGCCCCTGAACTATTTTATTCTAAAGCTAGAAATTCTATATTTTTCTGCTCAATTATTTGTAAAAAAAATCCAGTTTTTTAGGAGCTTCGTTCGATGAAATGTGTAAGGGAAATCAACAATGGTGTTCTACTGAGAAAATTCCATGCAATCTGCATGGATAAAATCTTGCTCATTGCCATTTTGCCCTCATTTGACCGGCGAAGTAGCATTTATGCGTTAGAAAACTATCGACTAAGGCGGTGTCGTAAGCCTTGCGCCGTAATCGCACCTGAAAACGATTAAAATAAGCCAACGCCTTTTCCTCATCACGCGGCGTATTATCAATCACTTGTGAAAATAAGCTCTCTGATTGAGCCAAATCGCCAGTGGAGGAAATGGCACTGCCCACCATCAGCGTCAATTGCGTGTATTCTGCTGTCTTACTGGATAAGTGTTTTAAATTCAAAACCGATTTTTGAATCAGACGCTGAGTTTTCGTATCATGTCGCGTGAACTCATCGCTGGCTTTCACCTGTGAAGAGAGGTGCAATTTTTCCATTAATTGCAACATCCGTTGTTGATTGAATAAAATCGCTTCTTGCTGCAAAGCCGCCAAGGTTTTTTCAAAGCGCTCATCAGTGCGAAACTGTTCATGCAAGAAAAACAACATGGCTTGCCCCAATAAATCCTCTTGGCGCAAAAAAGCCATCAAATTGTCAGAAAGCGGCGCAATGAGCTGCATTTGTTCCAACAATAATTCGGTGAGCGCGACTGTGTTTTGGGCGTTGATTAAGCTGGCTAAGTCGGTTTCGCTGAGATTATCTATTTGA
>LUTY01000357.1 GCA_001640045.1 Candidatus Thiomargarita nelsonii
TTAGAGCCGCTCAAGGACATCATTAAGGATAAACAACAATGGATTATCTCACCCTCTGGTCCGTTAGCGTTTCTCCCATTTGAAACACTGCGTTTTGAGGGAGAAAAACAACCGGTGATTGTCCAACATCAAATCAGCTACGTGCAATCGCTGTCCGTCTTAGCCATGCTGCAAGAGCGCGATAAAGCCTACAAAAACCTCAAAAAACGGGGCAGCTTATTTGCGATGGGTGCGCCGATTTATGAAAGTGTTGATAGCACCAAACAGCCCACCGAGGCTGATTTAAAAATGGCAGAACGGATAGTGCGTAGCGGTGGAGATTCTGCCCGTGCGCTTAGACAACTTAACATCAAATGGAAAAATTTACCCGGCACCGAAAAAGAACTTGAACAATTAAAAAATCTCTTTTTTTTAAAAAAATATCGCTCGCGTATCTTTAAACAAGCCGATGCCACTGAAGCCAATTTACAACGATTAAATCGATCTGGGCTCTTAGCCAAATACCGTTATTTAGTCTTTTCAGTACATGGCTACCTCAGTCCCCAAGTGCCAGAATTATCTGCCATTGTGTTGGGACAAGTCAACAATCCAGAAGGCATTGATGGTTATATCACCGCTGGCGAATGGGCGGGCTATAATTTAAAGAGTGATTTGATGGTGTTATCGGCGTGTGAAACGGGCTTGGGAGATGCTGTCAGTGGCGAAGGGGTGATGGGATTGCCTTATGCGCTGTATGTGGCGGGCAATAAAAATACTATACTGACTTTGTGGTCTATCTCCGATGAAGTGACGGTGGAATTTGTCACGAGTTTTTTTAAGAAGCTCAAGGCTGGCGTGGGACAGGTGGAAGCGTTGACGGCGACTAAGCGGGAATTTATTAAAAAGGGGGGAGATTATAGTAAACCTCAGTATTGGGCGGCGTTTGTGTTGTATGGTATTTAGTACAACTAATTGAGAAATAAACGAATTAGTACAACTAATTGAGAAATAAACGAACCTCGGGTAACGAAGTAATTAAAAACAACAATTGCTCCATTATTTATTAATTCAATTCGTTTATTTCATAATTAGTTGTACTAATGTCTGGTGAGATGCTAGCGTGGGACGCACCCTACCAGAGAAATTTGACAGGGTACTCGCGTGTTAATAATGAGGTATGAACATGAAAATATTTAGAAACATTGTTTTGTGCATAACGTTTTTGCTGTTGGTTTCAAATTTGGCTTTAGCGGACCGGCAAATTGTCTTTTCAGATATCACTTGGCAGGTTAAATCGAGTGTCTCGCCAGTTGGTCCTGGGCCAAATTATTTCTCAGAAGATAATGTGTGGTTAGATGAAAATGATTGGCTACATTTGAAGATAACTCACCGG
>LUTY01000358.1 GCA_001640045.1 Candidatus Thiomargarita nelsonii
TATTGAAACGCAGCCATTCTATGCCGCCAATAAATCAACCAGTTGGCAACTGACTGGCGTACAACTGACTATCATAGCACTCCCATCACGCCAATCGGAAACCACTCGACGATAAGCCGTCCGCCCATTAACCGTCAACTGATGCACCGCCGGGCGATGAGTATGTCCATGAATCAAGTGATAAACGCCATGCGTTTCTAGCACCGAAATCACCGCCTCGGGTGTCACATCCATAATTTCATCGGCAGTCGCTTGCGTTTTCGCTTGGCTTTCGGTTCGCGCTTGTTGAGCCAGTATGCGCCGCTGCGCCAAGGGTTGTGCAAGAAATTGCTTTTGCCACTGAGGATGACGCACTTGTTGACGAAATGCCTGATAATCAACATCCCGCGTACATAGAGTGTCTCCGTGCATTAATAAGGTAGCTGTGCCATATAAATCAATGACCAGTGGATCATCAATCAATTGACAACCAGTGGCATCAGCAAAACCCGCGCCTAATAAAAAATCCCGATTGCCGTGCATGACAAACACTGGGACTCCGCTGCACGTTAAATCGTGCAAAGCCGTTTTAATATCTTGATAAGTCGGCTCATCTTCATCATCGCCTAACCAAACTTCAAATAAATCGCCTAATATATATAAAGCCTCAGCTTGTCGGGCACGATTGGCTAAAAAATCCCTAAAGATCGTTCGGGGAATAGGGCGTCTTGGATCAAGATGTAAGTCTGCAATAAATAAGGTTTCTGACATTTTTTAGTTTTCTCATTTTTTAGGAGTCCAAGATTTATCTTGGACGAGCCGAACATAAGTGCTCGCCTGAATTAAATCAAGGACGTTATCCTCGTTCCTTTGCTTTGCAAATTAAAATGAATTCAAAAACACGCGAACTTTGATTTTTATTAAGGTTCGACGTTTTTTTGACTTGACATTTCCAAAGTTGTTGGAGTCCAAAGCTTAGGGTGCTCGCCCGAAGCTAAGCTTTGGACTCCAACAACTTTGAGGTCAAGAATCAAGGCTCGCATGTTTTTAAGGCGATTAAAAAAATGACATGCCAATCGAGTCTGACATATTTTTGAGGCGATTTTAAAAATGAGGCTAAAATCTCAGAAGTTAGAAAAAATGGGAATTGACAGGTTTTTGAGGTGATTTCAAAAATGAGGGAAAAATCGAAGAAGGTACTAAAAATCAGGTATTGCGTATTTTGAGGTAATTTTAAAAATCAGGACCAAATCGAAAATGTGGATAAATTAAGCTATTAAAGCGAGCAAAAAGAGGGTCCGTAGGACCAATGCCATATCGTGCCGGGGCAACCATAAAGGATTGCCCCTTTGATCCGGCATGTAGGGGCAATTCCTTGTGGTTGCCCGGCAC
>LUTY01000369.1 GCA_001640045.1 Candidatus Thiomargarita nelsonii
GGAAGCCAATGTTTGGTTTTCGTTTTGAATCTGTGCATTTTCTTTAGCTTCGACGGCTTGATGTAGCCCTTCGGACCAGCGCCGCCCCGGCATTTGCCGCCCGGTGAATTCGTCGATAATAATGACTTGGTTGTCTTTGACAATGTAATCCACATCGCGCTGAAATAGCGTATGGGCACGAAGGGCAGCGTGGACATGGTGCATCAAGCTAATATTAGAGGCATCATATAAGCTCTCGCCCGGTTTGAGTATGCCTTCTTTGATGAGTGCTTCTTCAATGTGTTGATGGCCTTCATCACTCAGGGTCACTTGTTTATGTTTTTCATCAACATAATAATCCCCTGGCACTTCGACTTCCTCATCTTTTTCGGTTTCACGTTCTTGTGGTTTCAAATGAGGAACAATGACATTAATGCGCTGGTATAAAACGGAATTATCATCCGTGGGACCAGAGATAATCAGCGGAGTACGGGCTTCATCAATTAAAATCGAGTCCACTTCATCAACGACGGCAAAATTTAAGTCCCGTTGCACTTTGTCATTGATGCTAAAGGCCATATTATCGCGTAGATAGTCAAAGCCAAACTCATTGTTGGTGCCGTAGGTGATGTCCGCCGCATAAGCGGCTTGTTTTTCCTCATGTGACAGGCCTGATAGGCTGACTCCGACTGTCATACCTAGAAAATTATAAATTTTTCCCATCCAATCAGCATCGCGGCTCGCCAGGTAGTCATTGACGGTAATAATATGAACTCCTTTACCGGATAAGGCATTCAGGTAGGCGGCTAGAGTTGACACTAAGGTTTTGCCCTCTCCAGTACGCATTTCCGCAATTTTGCCTTGGTGCAGGACCATACCGCCGATGAGTTGGACATCGAAATGGCGCATATTGAGGGTACGTTTGCCCGCTTCACGGACGGTGGCAAAGGCCTCGGGCAGTAGATCGTCTAATGAGGCACCCGCCTCTAAACGTTGACGAAATTCTGCGGTTTTGTCTTTTAATTGTGCATCACTGAGAGCAGTGAAAGAGGGTTCCAGGCTGTTGATTTCGCTAACGACCTTGGACATGCGTTTGATGAGCCGTTCGTTGCGGCTGCCGAAAATTTTGGAAAAAAATTTACTTATTTTTATCATAATAGATAGCGTTTTTCAATTTTTAGTTTATTCAGTTTGAGTTAAGCGTTATAAATGGGACTAAAAATAAAAAAAACCAAGTTTCGTACCCGAAACTTGGTTTATTATTTTTCAACTAATCCAAAAAGACCAGCGGGATTTTGGCAACCCCGCTGTTCTTATATCCTAACTATTTGTTTTAAAATTTAAATATTTAAAAAGGGACAAGTCTAATATTTTGTTTGGCCTATCGTCCATCTCTTGCCTTTGATAACTGATCACTGATCACTGATAAGGACAATTTCACAAATTTTGACAATTTGATGTTTTCTGCCAAACTAAAAGTGTCCATTACACCCAGATACTTGATCGGATTGATCGCGACACCATTTTGGCGTATTTCAAAGTGAAGATGATAACCTGTGGAACGACCGAACCGCTATCGGCAATGATCTGTTTTGGCTCCCCATCCACAGAGACAAAAGTGGTACGCAGTACCTCGTGACGCGCCACGATGGCATCAAGCGCCTGTTGCAGTGCCTCCACATTAAGAGTGCCACTCAACTGCATCGCCCTAGTAATATTATAAAAGGGATTATCAGACTCTAGTTGTTCTAGAAACCATAGTCTTTGCTGGGCAAAGGAAAGGGGGACTGCATTGCGATTGGCAAGGCGGGGAATGGTCTGATCACCGACCGCCTCCTTTTTCTTAATGACTTTTTGTTCAGAAGAGGTTTGTTTGGTGTCTGATATGTCAAATTGTTCTGTCATGAGGCGATGTTAACAGTTAAGTATGCCGGAAACTTTTGAACTTGGCTTAAATCATTTTCCAGAATGACTCGACCGTTGATTTTCTCCTTTTCCTTAAAATGGGTGAATTTATACGTCATATACATCATTCTGTTTCTGTCGTTGGGAATGAATTCAGCTTGCAATCGATATCCTTTGTTTCGCGCCTCATTTCTGAGGTGATTGATCATCACACTGCCAACACCTCTTGACATGACGCGACAGGACATTAACAGCAGTTTGATTGTCCACACATCGATACCGCATTCTATCAGTGTCAATCCAATCTTGCCGTAGGTACCGTATTTATCATCAAGGCTAGCAACCAATAATATATGGTGTTCAGACAATCGAAAGTGATTTAATTCCTCATAAGAGTAAGTATAACCAGTGGTATTCAACTGATTGGTGCGTACCGTTAATTCCTCAGAGCGTTTCAAGTCTTCGACTGAAGCCGGCGCAATGGTCAAAACCATATTGAGTGTTGCCATAAATTCTTCCTTGGGGCCAACAAAATTATTTTCCATATTCTGACGTTCTATATCGCTAAGATACATCAAGCGCCGCCTTGAGGAATCTTCTGTTAGAAAACGAGGATTCACGGCAGGCAGATTTAATATTTTATCAATATCTGCCGCATCAATACAAAGCACGTCGGCATGGGAAAAATTAACTTCTTCCCGCTCAAAAGGCTGATCGTCAATAAAGGCGAGTGTATCAATGCCTATATTAATCTTTTTGGCAATCGTATCGAGGTTTTGAGCTTTTGAGTTCCAATTAATCTGCGGATACAGAAAATACTCGGCTAAGCCAAACGCCTCAAGTTGCGCCATGGCTTGGCTATACTCATTCTTACTGGCAATGGAGTGCAAAATGCCACGGCTGTCCAGCGTTTTAATGATATCCGTCACTCCATCACGCAAGGAAACCAGGTCATTTTCTAACAACACCCCATGCCATAAGGTATTATCCAAATCCCAGACAACGCATTTAATTTTTTCAGTCGTCATGCCTTGGCATCTCTTTTTCTGGCTTTTCTATTTTCTAACACAAACTGCTGATAGCCATACTTGGCTATGATGATTTGTTGCATCTGAGTGCTTCCTTCAATGATTTCCATGATTTTGGCATCTCGCAAATACCTTTGAACAGGGTATTCACTGCTGCAACCATTAGCGCCGTGGATTTGTAGAGCATCATCTGCCACTTTGCTTACCATTCTGGAAGCAAAATATTTGGCTATCGAAGTTTCCATAATCAATGACGGATCGCCCTTTTCTTTCAGGTAACTTGCGTGATAACAAAGCAATCTTGCTGCTTTGATGTTGGTAATCATTTCTGCTATCATTTGCTGAATCAATTGGTGTCCTTTTAAATAAGCACCAAATTGTTTTCGTTCACTTGTGTAAGTGAGACAGGCCTCCAAACAGGCTTGGGCCAATCCCACACATCCCCAACCCACACAATATCTGCCCTGATCTAAAGCAGTGCCGGCGACATGAGAAAATCCAAAACCCACTTTGCCAACCAGATTGTTCTCCGGAATTTGGCAGTCCTTCAGGCGCAGCGTGGCTAACATGGCCGCTCTGAAACCCAACAGTCCGGTGATTGGCTCTACTGAAAAACCGGGGCGGTTTCTCTCAACCAGAAAAGCAGAAGGTTTTCCATCAGACTGAGCGAAAATCAAAAACAGATTAGCCACCTGTCCAAAAGAAATCCATTTTTTTTCGCCAGTTAAAATATATGAATGATTGGAAAGAACCGCTGTACTTTCTACACTCTTGGCATCACTACCCACATTGGGTTCGGTTAAACCAAAAGCACCGAGGGTTTCACCCGTCGCTAATTTGGGAAGCCAATTCGTTTTTTGAGAGGGCGTTCCCCATCTCAGAATCGTATGAGAAACCATGCTATGAACCGTCAGCAAACTTAACAAAGCCGCACTGCATCGC
>LUTY01000360.1 GCA_001640045.1 Candidatus Thiomargarita nelsonii
AACCTGGCAGGTCAAAGGCAACCAGGTATCTATTGGACGAAAGACCTGGCAGGTTTTGTTTTTAACCTGCCAGGTCTGGTTTTGAAATTGACTAAATTATTTTATGCACGTTCCTTATCAAGCGTTACCGTCCCCTCTTGAGAGAGGATTTATGGGTGTGTAAAAGTTATTAACTTAAAGTTTTAACTCGCTCTAACATAATATCAGCCTTAATGCCGTTAAAATCCATTATTTCAGTGGGTGAGGCAGTCGTTTCACCGCGTTTCCAGCAGATGACATCACGCTTAGGCGCACGGGTACGCAATAACACCGGCTCCAGCGGCGCACTGGGTCCACCGCTGACCGCTAACAACACGTCACCGTCAAATAAAGTATTGAAGTCATCATCATTCATGAACTGATTATCGGGTTGAGCGACAGTATCCCAAGAGATATCTGTTGAACGGTACAAACGACGTGGATTCAATACCGCAACAATACGCACCCGGTAGCCTTCTGCTTCCAGTTTGTCCTTCGTTTCAAACACCGGTAAATAAATCATGTCGCCGGTCACGGCAAATACCACAGTCCCTTTATCACCGCTTTCTGATTCATAGATAGTGGCAGCACCTTGATTGATAGCTGCACGCGCTTCATCCAGCGACATATAAATGGGTAGTGGGCTTTTCGACGCAATGATTACCATGCCTTTGTTAAAGCTATTGGCCGCGTATTCATAAGCCACTTGCATGGCGTTAGCATCGCAAGGGAATAACGGGTAAACATTGCCATTACGCATCATAGCGGCAAAATAGTTTTCAATTTCAGGGCGTTGATGAGTCCAGCCATTACGTCCTTGTTCCAGTGCGCCTGCCGTAAACATAGTCACAACAGAAGGGGTTTTTCGGCGCAGTTCAGCCATTGCCTGGGTCACAGTTTGTATAATGGGCCAACCGTTAATTGCAAAGGACTCATAGGATAACCAAAGGGAACGGGCACCAAATAGGGCCAAGCCAGCAGCAAAACCGGCACAGGCATCTTCATTTAATGGCTCGTACACCTGCCCTTCAGGTTCCTGATTGTAGAGAGGATCCTGCGTAGGGTGACGGATTTTTAATACGTCATTGATGTTTTTCATTGCAGAGGCTTCATTGCCATCAGCGTTAGTGACTACAAAGCGTTTATCTGCTTGCCCCACTTGTCCCACCAGCACACCCAGAGTAGTTGAAGGAACAGCTTTTTCATCTTTGCCAAAGTCCTGCATTTTCAGAGTTGGTAGTGGTAACAAGGCCAATTCTGATTCAGTCACGACGGTTTTTACTGCTGGGCCACCACCAGCACGGTAAAAGTTATCACGCACAATTTGCCAAGCGTTTTCAGATAAAGCGCGGC
>LUTY01000361.1 GCA_001640045.1 Candidatus Thiomargarita nelsonii
CCCGATAACGCCAGTCCACAACCGCCAGCGACAATCAACAACAGCAATGTTTCTTCCTGAATCCGTCCCCTCTCTTTGCCTAGCCATAATATTAAAGTGCCTAGCACAACCAGTATGACAAATAAAAGGGCGAGTTGATCCACGTAAAATAGGATGCCCAAGGGAGCGGAAAAGCCTCCCATGGCGATACTGTGTGGTTCACCATCGGTGGCGACGCGATCCCATAGTCCCAAAGCAATAGCTAAGTTCAGTATGAGTATGATGGGTCCTGTCCAATAACCAACGCTGGTGTGCTGACGGTATATGATAGGGAGCAAAAATGCGCCGAGTAAAGGCAAAGCGACTAACCAAATGCCATTCATGCTGATGTTTCCTCAACCATTTGTTTGGAGACAGGTATGCCATCAATGATGTGCGTACCGCTTTCTTGTGCAATCTTTTCTGCTAATACTTTAGTGTCCAAAGTGCCATACGCTTTGTACGTTTTGACGACTAAGGCAAGTGCTAAAGCTTGGACACCTACGCCAATGACAATAGCGGTTAATACCAATGCCTGTGGAATGGGATCGACCATAGCAGGGACTTGACCCTCTACTAAAATGGGTGCCACTGCATTGGGGCGGTAGCCGACGGTTATCAAGAATAAATTGACACCGGCTTCTAACAGGATTAATCCGAATATGATCCGAATCAGGTGCCGATACATGACCATGGCGAATATGCCTAATAGTATTAAACCAATGGCGCCGCAATATGAAAAAATATAGATCCAAGCTGTTTCTTCTATTGTCATTTTTTAATCACTCACCTCAGTTTCTTGCAGACGCGCTAATAGCCCCGCCAATTCTGCCCCAACTTTCAGTCCGACGGCTAGATAGAGCAAAGGCAAGCTGCCCGCTGAAAATAATTGGCCTACTTCACCCGTTCCAAACAGGGGAGCCAGAAAATCACCTTTATCAAAGAGTGCCACTAAACCGATGATAATAAAAGCAGCCCCTGCTAAACCCTCAATCGTGCTGCTCACTCGATGATTGAGTGGGCTTGCCGGTGAGGCTAAAATGGGGACAAAAAAGGCTGCCGCTAAAATCGCGCCGCCTTGAAACCCACCGCCGGGGGTGAGATGTCCATGCAATATAATATAAACGCCCAAAATAATCAGAAATGGAAATAACAGATCGGCGGCAGTACGCAGGATAAATCCGGCATCCGACTCAAACGGTGCATCAGGACGACGTTGCCCTAAAACCATACCGGCTGCCGTTGCCGCGACAAATAAAATCGTTAATTCGCCCAATGTATCCAAACCACGATAGGCGCGATGAGGTTGGATGCTACTGAGTTTTGCTGTAAGGTTTTGGTTAGTGTACTTA
>LUTY01000362.1 GCA_001640045.1 Candidatus Thiomargarita nelsonii
GTTTCTGACTGTTAATGCTTTTTTTATTTTTACTTTAGCCCCGTTGTTTTCTATGTTATGGATTAAATTGGGTAATAAGGAGCCTAATGGTCCTATCAAATTTGCATTGGGCTTATTTTTGTTGGGCTTAGGTTTTTTGGTATTAGTCATTGGGGCGGCGAATATTCCCACAGGGGCGGAATCAGCCTCTATTAGCATGATGTGGCTGATTTTGGCTTATTTATTACATACTATAGGAGAATTATGTTTGTCGCCGGTGGGTTTGTCTTATGTCAATAAACTTTCTCCGAAACATTTAATGGGCGTTATGTTTGGGGCTTGGTTTTTAGCGGTGGCGGTAGGCAATTATATCGGTGGATTATTGTTTGGGATGATAGATGAAATCGCTCAAACTCAGTCAATGTCTGCTTTCTTTTTAATGTTTGTTGTTATCGCTTTGGGCGCAGCGGTGCTGTTATTTGTTCTTTCTTTTAAATTGAGAAAGTGGATGCATGGGATTCATTAATACGTATGAGCGTCCTGCTAAACAGAGTTTGGGAAACGAAGTTGGATTAAAAAAAATGCACTCACAATCAACGGCGGAGACAGCCTCTGCCAACCTTGCACAAGTGCGCGAAATAATTTTGGACCACTTAAAAGATTATTCGGTGCAGCTTTACTTATTTGGATCACACGCACGGGGAGATGCACGTCCCACTTCCGACATAGATGTCGGCATTTTACCCAAAGCGCCTTTACCTATAGGGCTTTTAGCTGAACTGCGTGATGCTTTGTTTGAAAGTCTCATTCCTGTCACAGTGGATTTAGTGGACTTATCCCAAACAGATGAACATTTCAAACAGCAAATTTTACCGGAGGCGATTGTATGGAACGTTTAAAAAAACGGCTTGAAGTGGCTAAAAAAGCTTTAATGACGTTACAGGAATTGGAAAGTGAACCTGAGTCCAAAATGCGACGTGATGCGACGATTCAACGCTTTGAATACTCTTTCGAGGCGATGTGGAAAGCAGCAAAACAATATTTAAACGACATTGAAGGTTTGGATTTAGGTTCCCCTAAAGGGGTTATTCGTGCCTGTTTTCAGGTGGGATTGCTCACTCAAGCGCAAACACGGCTGGCACTCGCTATGACGGATGCTCGTAATCTCACATCACATACTTACAATGAATCCTTAGCTGATAACATTTTCTCCAAAATTAAAGATTACCACACGCTGATGTCGGAATGCTTAAATTCATTAGAAACCAAGATTTTGAGTCTTTCAGACAGTGATGATTGATGCTGCTTTGCTTTACACATGGCACTACCCTCACTAATCAGTCAATGTGAAGACATCTTTATTGGCGGCGCGGCTGTCATCATGTCTCCT
>LUTY01000363.1 GCA_001640045.1 Candidatus Thiomargarita nelsonii
AACACCGTTTGTATGGCAACTCTTGCCGACTCGTGATGACGCATTACAGGCAGCCGTGGAAAGCTTGCGCCCGACTTTACCTGTTGGTTATGTATCAGAAATGAACTTCGCCTTACCGGCTTGGATACAATCCGTGGCTGAGATATTGGCAAGCGGTATGGTATTATTAATAGACTATGGTTTTCCGAGCCGCGAGTATTATCATCCCCAACGAGATCAAGGCACATTAATGTGTCATTATCGACACCATGCTCATAGTGAGCCATTGATTTTAGTAGGATTACAAGATATTACCGCCCACGTCAATTTTACGGCAGTGGCACAAGCCGCTCACGCGGCAGGGCTGCATGTATCAGGCTATACTCATCAGGCACATTTTTTGCTTGCATCTGGTTTGCCTGAATTGTTGTCAGCTCTTGAGCCTAATGATAGCAAAAATTATTTGCAACAGACACAACAAGCTAAAACCCTCATTTTACCGAGTGAAATGGGAGAACTTTTCAAAGTGATGGCACTGACTCGCAATTTAGATATATCCTTGCTTGGCTTTGCCAGAGATGAGCGGGCAAGGCTTTGAGCATTTAGGAGTCCAAAATTTATTTTGGACAAAGGGACAAATTAATTATGCAAGACACTCTCACCACACTAGCCCAACACCACGTTGATGGTCAAAAATTCATGCAAGTGATGAAAGACACGGCTGCCAACCGTTTTGATGATGCATTTTGGGCGGTATGGGCTGACTGGATAAGCCCCGTATTGAGCGAGCCGCCACAAATAGCTGATTTTGGCAGTGGTCCCGGCATGTTATTGCAAAAATTATATGATCGTTACCCACAAGCACACTTAATCGGTGTAGAATGTGCCCCGTGGATGTTGGCGGAGCTTGATAAGAGTCGCTACAAAGTGATTGAGCATGATTTACATGAAGCCAATCTGCCCATAGCCGATAACAGTCTTGATGCCATCATCGCTATTTTTGTTATTCATGAAATGACGCAACCCATACAACTGTTACAATCTATCCACCGTTGCCTTAAACCGGGCGGACGCTGTTTGATCGTGGATTGGGTGCGTGTGCCCTTAGATGGATATATCGCCTCTGAAGCCACCGAGGATATTTTTGACAGCAACACCAGCCATGATACATTAAGCAATATTTTTACTCATTTCATGGAACATAATCGTTACAGCCGTGACGATGTTGCTTGGATGTTGCAGCGTATGGGTTTTAGCGTTTTAGAAAATGCGCCTTTGCAAAAAGGACGTTTTGGACAGTGGATTGTGGAAAAATAGCTTATTTTTTATATTAGAAATTCGACGCGGAGCGTCGAGGCAGGCATTCCCACGCAGAGCGTGGGAACGAGAA
>LUTY01000364.1 GCA_001640045.1 Candidatus Thiomargarita nelsonii
AATAATATTAATGTAGTACCCAACAGTGCAAATAATCAAGCATGGCAAATTGTCTTACTACATGAACTAGGGCATGCGCTTGGCCTTCCCGCAGCGCGTAGCCATAAATTAAGAGGACACTGTACTCATCGACAATGTGTGATGTATCCAAAGCCAGATTTGTTTGCTGTTATTTCTGTACTTTTTAGTGGTATGCCTTACGATTTTTGCCCCGTTGGAAAAGCTGAGTTGGAAACGGCAAAAGCACAGTGTTCAAAAATAGAATATCACTGATAATGTTAAAGAGATGGAACGCTATATTATACCTAAAAAAGGCAATTAAGAATTGAGAGTTTTCTTCTGACTTTTTTTCAATAAAATTGAGTAATTTTTCCAAAAAATTGATCGATTATTTTCGTCAAAATGAAAAAACAGGCCATCCAAAAGTTTAAGGTCACTGGTTGAACGTTTAGCATAACACTTATGAATTTTCCAGGGGCTCAAGATGGTGCGTAGGACGCACCCTGAACGAAAATGCCATATCGTGCCGCCTTCCTTACGATGTTGCCAAAACCTCGTAGGTCTTCATTTTTAGTCTTAACTTAATGGCATTGACCCTACACTCGCTTTTAGCGTGGTTTTTGGACGTTCTGCAAAAGCCCAGTTTACATGTATGGATTTTTTTAGACCCATCTGAATACCGGCGATACAATGGTCAGCCAAATTAGAAATAGGAGAATCTGCTGTTATGAATAAGCAATCTGTAGTAGCTGCTTTGCTATGTTGTTTGATAACATCGACAACTGTAGCACAAGAAGCTGTAATTCAAATGCCCCAACAAGCATGGAATAATAAACAAGAAGCGGCATTTCAAGGATGGGATGATGATGATTGGTGTGGCACCAAACCTCGACCACCATTTCCACGGGGTATTTATGACCATGGTTCATATATTCCGTGGAATTCCAACCTGTTCAGGTCCAGATTTAATGCGCGAGAGGGAGAGAATGAACGAAAATATTATGCAGCAGCATAACACCATCATAAGATGATGAGGGAAAGCCAGGTAGGGTGGGCAATGTCTTTTTCTCTGGTTCCCATGCGCCAGCGTGGGAACCGAACGACGTCTTTACTCGCCAATTTAATTCATTCACAGGCCAAGATTTATCTTGGACGGAAATAGCTATTTAGGTTCGGTTCCCACGCAGGCGTATGGGAACCAGAGAACAACAATGTCAAGTCAAAAAAACGTCGAACTAAGAGTATGACTGACTTTGCAATGTTAAAATACTTTTGTTTAACTACTTAATAATAACCGCAAGTCTGTTACACAGAATTCCGACATCAATATCTTCGGCGGTGTACAAGCCGGGTCGGATAATTCCT
>LUTY01000365.1 GCA_001640045.1 Candidatus Thiomargarita nelsonii
CCGCTTTTACCCGCTGCTACCCGTTGCCAAAGTTCTTCTGTAATAAACGGCATAAAGGGATGCAGTAGACGTAATAAAGCTTCAAGCACGCTCACTAATGTACGCCGTGTTCCCCGTTGCGCCGCTTCACTGCCATTTTGTAGCACCGGCTTGGAAAATTCTAAATACCAGTCACAATATTCATTCCAAGTAAATTCGTATAAAGCATGGGCGGCTAAATCAAAACGATAGGTGTTGAGATGTTGATGGATTTGCGCCTCAAGTTGTTGCAAGCGTGAAATAATCCATCTATCTGTTAAAGATAATTCGCCTTTTGTCAAATCGCACTCTTGGGTACTCATTAAAACATAGCGCGAGGCATTCCATAATTTATTACAAAAATTACGATACCCCTCGATCCGCCCTAAATCAAAACGAATATCGCGCCCTGTCGATGCTAATGCGGCAAAAGTAAAGCGCAAAGCATCGGTGCCAAAAGCGGGAATGCCTTGAGGATACTGCTTACGGGTATCTTTTTCAATCTTGGGCGCCATATCTGGCTGCATTAAGCTTGTTGTCCGTTTCGTCACTAATGCTTCTAAATCAATACTGTCTATCAAGTCCAAGGGATCGAGCACATTGCCCTTAGATTTCGACATTTTTTGTCCATCGGCATCCCGAATCAAGCCATGAATATAGACTTCGTGGAAGGGCACATCTCCCATAAATTTCAAGCCCATCATGATCATGCGGGCAACCCAAAAGAATATAATGTCAAAGCCGGTGACGAGTACACTGGTTGGGTAAAATGCCTTGAGGCGTTCCGTATTTTCTGGCCATCCCAAGGTGGAAAAAGGCCATAATGCGGATGAAAACCAGGTATCTAGCACATCTGCGTCTTGCTCTAATTTGACGCTTTCTGGGATTTGGTACTTTTCGCGCACATGCGCCTCAGAATCGCCTACATAAACTTGTCCCTTGTCATCATACCAAGCGGGAATGCGATGCCCCCACCAAATTTGGCGACTGATACACCAGTCTTGTATATTACGCATCCATTCAAAATAAGTTTTTTTCCAATTATCGGGGATAAATTTAATCCGCCCGTCTTCAACGGCTTTGATAGCGGGCTCTGCCAAAGGGGCAATTTTGACAAACCATTGATCGGTCAAAAAAGGCTCAATCACGGCATGGCTCCGATCACCACGGGGTACCATTAATTTATGGGGTTTTATATCAACGAGCAAGCCCGCCGCTTCTAAATCTGCGACGATTTTTTTACGCGCCGCAAAACGATCCATGCCTTGATAGGCAGCGGGTACATTACCGTTAAGTTTAGCATCAATGGTGAAAATATTAATAATGGGCAAATTGTGCCGCTGCCC
>LUTY01000366.1 GCA_001640045.1 Candidatus Thiomargarita nelsonii
CTCCCTCAGTACCAAAGTACAAACGAATAGTCGTGAAAAAGGGCCAAAGCGTATTTTTGGTTGGCGGTATAGGTGAAAGGAATTTAGAAATCAACTCTTTGGGATTCACACTCTCTTGTAAAAGTTCATCTATTTCATCCAAGACTTTTCCCCTTATCCGCCTTAGTCGCTCACAATTCAAACCTAATTCATCAATCGTTTTTTGTACCCTGTCAACACGAATATTCGCCGTTTGGCAATTTTCTTGATGAGGTAATAAAAGAGCTTCTGGAAAATCTCCGTCAAGATTTTTGCGTTCAAGCCTAAAAATAACAGGAGACTTAGGCACATCATGGGGGGCTAATAGACAAATTTCATAAGGTCTTTTCCCCCCTTTTTTATGATCACAACTATGGTTCTTTGAAGGCGGCTTCAAAAATCGTCCTTCTTCTTCACCTTTAGGATGGTATGGATATGAGCCACCTTTGCAACACAACAGTAAATTATGAAAATCCAGCCCCCAATTATGATATTGGTTTGAATCCTGCTTAGGGTGAAAATGTTCTACCAATTGATCGACAGTGACACCATCATTTTTCAAATCAATTTCACAATAAGCACATAACCCATATTGTCGATTTTTGATTTCATCCAACAATGCTTGATAATCTGACACTTCATTCTTGAAATCATCCCATGTTCCATGAGGATGATTTTGGCGATATGCGGCTAAGCCAGCAGGTTCTTGTCCTTGTGGAATATGTTTCATACGCCAAACACCTTTCTACGACGAATTTCCATATCAGCCTTAACCAGTTTCATCTCATCGCCCCGAGACCATTTTTCTAACTGAGCGCGAATCTCTAAAGCCTCTGGTTCTTCTCCCTTATCTTGTCCAATCAATTCAAAATATTTTTTAAGCATCAAAGCCATTTTGGTATTTTGAGGACGAGGCTCAACGTCAAAAATATCTTTAAGAAGGCGTGAACTCTCAGCACCATAACAAGAATTAGGTTGTTTTAACTTGGCAGAGCCATTTTCCCACACAATGTTATGAATACACGCAGGTTCTTCAACAGTACTCAACACTTGTGGACTGTGTGTTGTCACAATAAATTGTGTGTTTTCAAAGGTTTTCAGTAAATCCGGCAAAACGATTTGTTGCCATTCTGGGTGTAAATGCAAATCTATTTCATCAATTAAAACAATTGCTTCAGCTTTTAATGGCTCTAATAGATGTGGATTAGCTTGCGCCATGCGAAAGGCCAAATCAGTGACTAAAGCTAACATAGCGCGATAGCCATCACTCAATTGATCAATGAACAAAACCTGTGGCTGTTCTTTGATGGCTTCAACGATAACTCTCAAACGTAAAGGGTTAATT
>LUTY01000367.1 GCA_001640045.1 Candidatus Thiomargarita nelsonii
ATTAAACTTTAAGCCTGATTTTGCCAAAAGTTCAGCATATTCTTCTTGTGTGCGTTCTAATCCCCCAACAACAAACATAGCTAACTGCCACCATGGCCACCATGTTATAAATTCTTCATCTTCTGAACCCTCAAGTATTTCAATAAGGAGTACTCGCCCGTTATCCGGCAAAACCGCACGCACATTACTGAGGATTTTTATACTGTCTGAATCGTTCCAATTATGGATGATATGCCGCATCATATAAACATCAGCACCGCCTGGGATAGTATCAAAAAAACTTCCCCCAACCACACGGCAACGATCCGTTAAACTAGCTGCTTCAATATTGGCCTTAGAGAGTTTAACAGCGTCGGGCAACTCGAAGAGGATGCCTTTTAGATGTGGATAACGCTTTAAAATCGCAATCAATTGAGAACCACTCCCTCCCCCAATATCCATCACAGTTTCAGCATTGGAAAAATCATAGTTATCCAACATGGGGGCTGGATTATTATGAGAGAAAGAATCCAAGTAGTCATAAAACAATTTAGCCCCTTCTTCTGTGGCAAATAGACAATCATAGAAGTTATCTCCTCTAGGAGGTTTACCGGTTTTTACAGTCTCAGTCAGTTTTCCACACGCATCAAAAAAACTGCATCTTCCAATTATCTTGAGACGCTGTGATCCAGGGATGTCTGAACGCAATAAATTTCCTAGGGGAGTCAGCGAAAATTGGTTCCCATCTTGTTTAAAAATACCTACCGTCGCAAGCGCATGCATGACACGATACAATGAGCGGGCATGACAACCAACATCTTTAGCCAGTTCATCAGCAGTACGAGTACGATTGCTTAAATGATCTGCAATAGCAAGATCAGCAATAGTACGAAGCGAGCCACTCACATAATGGCCCCACATCATTTTAGAGAGTTGATTCTCAAGATCAGGTTGATTTTGTTCCATTGATTATAACCTTTTTAAATTAACTATTTTACGGATATCAAAAAAATAAATTATCCCAACCTTTTAGGAATTGGGATAATTATTTTTTTTTGGATTTCTTTAACTAATGTACCAGACCAAAAATTTAGCCTAAGCCTTCAATACATCCTTTTATCATCTTGACCAGCACCGGGGCATTGACCGGCGAAATCATATTAAAATGATTGCCTGGTGCCTCGTGAACTTCGAGGCCACCACGCGCAAAGGGTTCCCATGCAGGTATCGGCTTCCCCATTAGGTCGTCAAAAGGAATTTTTTCAGCGGGCTTGAAAAAAATAATTTTACTGTTGACAGGAGTTGGCGGTTTGTATAAGCCAATAAGCATGTTATGCTGTTTGTAGAGATTGAGCCAGTGTAGGGCATATGCCTGATCGATATC
>LUTY01000368.1 GCA_001640045.1 Candidatus Thiomargarita nelsonii
GAAAGCAAAATGCTATCAAACATTTTGCTACCACCCGCGCCGAATTTCACTGCGGATATGCAAGCGGCTGATCGCTTTCAACCAGCAAACCCTGTCGCCATTGGCATGACGGGGGCTATTCGTGAACAACAGGTGGCACAAATACAGTTTTTTGGGCTACAATTCAATCCCGTTCAAAAAACGGTCAAACTTTACACAAAAATGCGCGTCAAAATTCATTTTAACAGCACAACACGCTCAACCGTTGTAGAAGATTCGCCAGCGTTTGACAGAATGTTACAACACTTGTTGTTAAATGACACAAGTGCTAATCGACTATTGCGTTCTACTGTGACGACAAGGAAGGATTGCCCACCTCCCCTACCACCAGCCTTAAAACTCACCATAGACAAAACGGGCGTTTATGCACTGAGTTATGACGACTTTCTCGCTTTAGGACTCGATGTTTCTCTGCTAGATTCGCACATGATTCATATGAGCCATCAAGGTGAAGCCGTGCCAATCTTTATTCTTGGTGAAGAAGATGGCGTTTTTGGTCCCGGAGATATCATGTTTTTTTACGCCCAAGCCACGGAAACGCTTTATACTCGCAGCAATATCTATTGGCTTTCTCTAAAACTAGAGGGTGGTGCGAGACTCAATTTCAGGGAAGCGACACCTAATGTTAACGATCCATCCTTGACGACGTTTAAACAGACAGTGCATTTTGAGGAAAATCATATATATTCACCAAAGTGGCCAAATGATCTAGAAAAAGAGCATCTTTTTTGGTTTGAACTCAAGGGGGGAGAAGGGCGTCAAAAATCTTTTAATTTGCACCACCCGTCAACTGGTAGAAACTATGCTCTATTTAAGTTTAAATTATGATGAAGTACGTTTTTATCCCAATATCATGCAAGTTGTTACTTGGATAACAGTATGATAAATAATTTTTTTATCACGCCTTTATTTTATTAAAATCCTTGTAGTTCTTGTTTTTTTTCTGGTTCATCAGCAAATGCGCAATGCCATTACCTTCCAAAGGAGATTATCATGATACACAAAAGCATCAAATATATTTTCTGGTGTATTTTAATTTACCTACCCGATTCCATGGCAGAAATTAGGCTGCTTGAGCAAAACGCTCAATCTGTTTTCTTAGAACTGACTTTGCCTGCGCCGATCATCTCTGAAAAAAAACTGTCAGGCAAAACTTATCAAGTAATAGATATCCCTGGCATGGCTCAGAGCCTAGAACCTGGTCAATCACAAATACCGACTCAAGCCACATTAATTGCCGTGCCACGCGACAGCCAAATTGAAATAGAGATGATAGAGAGCGAAAGCAAAATGCTATCAAACATTTTGCTACCACCCGCGCC